>JAULZL010000158.1:0-14833 GCA_032117355.1 Candidatus Nanopelagicales bacterium | reverse complement strand
GGGCTCATCGGGTACGAGGAAGGACGAAGCAGGTAGGCCCAGCACCTCCAGGATCATGGGTGACCAGGTTCGAGTCCGTGGGTCGAGCATCCCGGTCGAGGATGCATTCGTCACATCGGTGGCCATCACACCGGTTGTCCAGTAGGTCAGCAGGTCGGGGACGAGCAGCACGGTGGTGCCGTCCATGATTCGAGCCGGTTCCTCGGACGCGATCTGGTAGATCGTGTTGATGGGCATGTGCTGGATTCCAGTGATGCCGTACTGCCTTTCCCAAGGCATGAGGGTGCGCAGGATGGGCACGCCGATTTCATGGTGCGGATCGCGATAGGCATAGACCGGTCCGATCAACTCGCCGTCGCGCAGTACCCCGTAGTCAAGGGCCCAGGTGTCGATGCCAGCCGAGACCGCCCCATGCTCACGAGCGACAACCAGGCCCTCGAGCATTGCCGCGTGCAGCTTCCGCGCATCCCACGCCCATCGACCTGCGGCTTCGATCGGGTGATTGGGGAATCGAGCCACCTCGACCAATCGCGGGCCTGAGGCTTCGAACTCGGCAACCATGACGCGGCCACTCGTCGCGCCGATATCGACGGCCGCGACCGTGGTCATCGTTCGACCCTCAACGCAGGAAGGCGGCAGCGACGCCCGAGTCGACCGGCACAAGGAGCCCCGTCGTACGGGAGAACTCGTCACTGGCCAGTGCGGCCACCGCTGCAGCAACATGCTCCGGCAGGACCTCCCGCTTGAGCAGGGTGCGATTGGCGTAGAACTGCCCGAGATCCTCTTCCTTGACGCCGTAAACCGAGGCACGGTTGGCACCCCATCCGCTGGCGAAGATCCCTGAGCCCTGGACAACACCATCCGGGTTGATCCCGTTCACGCGAATCTGGTACTCGCCAAGCTCGGCGGCCAGCAGGCGAACCTGGTGCGCCTGATCGGCCTTCGTCGCGCTGTAGGCGATGTTGGACGGCCCGGCAAAGAGCGCGTTCTTGCTGGCGATGTAGACGATGTCCCCACCCATCCCCTGGGCGATCATCACCCGCGCCGTCTCGCGACTCACCAGGAACGAACCGCGAGCCATGACGTCGTGCTGAAGATCCCAGTCATCGACGGTCGTCTCCAAAAGCGGCCTGCTGAGCGAGAGGCCAGCATTGTTGACCACCAGGTCGACACCGCCAAAGGCGAGGCAGGCTTCGTTGACCATCGAGATGATCGCTGTCTCGCTCGTGACATCGGCCTGCACTGCGATGGCGACATCAGGGCCGCCCAATTCACGGGCTAGTGCGCGCGCACCATCGAGATCCCTATCAGCAACCACCACGCACGCGCCATCCGCAGCCAGGGCCATGGCTGTCGCTCGGCCGATACCGCTCGCTCCCCCGGTTACCAGGGCTACCCGGGTGGCGAGCCGCTTCGGCTTGGGCAGTCGTCGAAGCTTGGCTTCTTCCAGTTCCCAATACTCGATGCGGAATTTCTCGCTCTCCGGGATCGGATCGTAGGTCGAGAGCGCCTCAGCCCCGCGCATGACGTTGATGGCATTGACGTAGAACTCACCCGCGACGCGCGCCGTCTGCTTGTTCGCTCCGAAGGAGAACATGCCCACGCCGGGGACCAGGACGATGGCAGGATCCGCCCCGCGCATCGGTGGGCTGTCCGGCAGGGCATGTCGTTCGTAGTAGGCGGCATAGTCCTGTCGGTAGGCCACGTGGAGTTCCTGCAGCCGCGCTACGACGTCATCGATTGGCGCTGTCGGCGGGAGGTCAAGCACCATCGGCCGGACCTTGGTGCGAAGGAAGTGGTCGGGGCAGGACGTCCCCAGTGCCGCGAGTTCTGGATGCCGTGCACGGCTGAGGAAGTCGAGCACGACCTCGCTGTCATTGAAGTGGCCGACCATTCGTCGATCCCGGGAGGCAAGGCCACGAATCACCGGTGCCAAGGCTGCCGCGCGCAGGTGCCGCTCAGCCTCGGGCAGCGGCGCATAGTCAGCAAGCACTGCCCCGAATGGGTCGGGCCGGCCCCGATCGGCGATGAACTGCTCAGCCGTCCGGATGATGTCAAGAGAGTTGCGCTCGCACTCCTCGCTCGTCTGACCCCAGGCGGTGACACCGTGACCACCCAGGATGCAGCCAATCGCCTGCGGATTGTCTCGCTGGACTGCCGCAATATCGAGCCCGAGCTGGAAGCCCGGCCGACGCCACGGAATCCACACGACCCGGTCACCGAAGCACTCCTGCGTCAACCGTGGCCCGTCGGCACTCGTCGCAAGGGCGATCCCTGAGTCAGGGTGCAGGTGGTCGACGTGGCCTCGCTCGACGAGGCCGTGCATCGCAGTGTCGATGGACGGCGCCGCCCCGCCCGGCCCGTGCAGGCAGAAGGCGAACGCATGAACCATCTCGTCCTCGCGATCGACCCCGGGGAAGACCCCGACGAGGGACCGGAAGCGATCGAGTCGCAGCACGGATAGCCCCGCCTCGGTCAGGGTTCCAAGGTCCCCACCCGAGCCCTTGACCCACATCAAATCGACCGATTCGCCCGTCACCGGGTCAATCGCGGTGCCCTTGGCCGAGGTATTTCCACCCGCATAGTTGGTGTTGCGATGGTCCGAGCCAAGCCTGTTCGACCGAGCCAGCAGGTCTTCCATTGGTGAACCCATGGTCAGGCGCCCCAGCCCGCTTGGGTTCCGCCGACGCGCTCTGACGCGATCCGCGCGGCATAGCCAGACGCCGCGTAGGCCTTCATTGGCTCGCGGTCCATGCCCCGCTCTTCCCGCCACTCCGCTAGGAGCGGGCGCACATCCGTGTCATACGCATCCATCAGGACGGCGTTGGCCCCGAGAACATCACCGGCCGCCTGGGCAGCCGCCAGTGCTGCTTGATCTACCAGCAGTGCCTTCGCCACCGACTCCTGGACATTGAGGATGGATCGGATCTGCGCGGGGATCTTTGGCTCGATGTTGTGGCACTGGTCCAGAACAAAGGACACGTTGTTCGCGGGATCAATCGCGTCCGCCTTGACCACCTCGTGCATGATGCGAAAGAGCTGGAACGGGTCGGATGCGCCGACGATCAGGTCGTCGTCGGCATAGAAGCGCGAGTTGAAGTCGAAGGCGCCGAGCTTTCCCTCCCGGAGCAGGAAGGCGACGATGAACTCGATGTTCGTGCCCGGTGCGTGATGGCCGGTATCGACGACGACCATGGCCTTGGGTCCAAGCTTGAGGCAGTGCGCATAGGACACTCCCCAGTCAGGAATGTCCGTGGTGTAGAAGGACGGCTCAAAGAACTTGTACTCGAGCACCATCCGCTGGTGCTCGCCGAGCCGCGCGTACACCTCTTCGAGGGCGACTGCGAGCCGGTCCTGCCGAGCACGAATGTCATCCTGACCCGGGTAATTCGTTCCGTCGGCAAACCAAAGCTTCAAGTCCCTGGCACCGGTCTGATCCATGATGTCGATGCACTCGAGCAGGTGGTCGACAGCCTTACGGCGCACCCGACCCTCCGGATGGCACACGCTGCCCAGCATGTAGTCGTCATCCTGGAACGTGTTTGAGTTGATCGTGCCCAGGGCAATGCCTTCATCGGCCGCGTGCTTGGCGAGCACGGCGTAGTCGTCGACCTTGTCCCACGGGATGTGGAGGGCAACCGCGTGCACCCCACCGGTAAGCCGGGCGACCATGGCCGCATCGCTCACCTTTTCGAATGGGTCACGGGGCACGCCTGCTTGGCCGAAGACCTTGAATCGAGTTCCGGAGTTGCCATAGGCCCATGACGGCACCTCGATTTTCAGCAGGTCAAGTTGCTTCTTCGCTGACGCGCGATCCATGGTGGTCTCCTGTTGATGCGGGGTGTTGACGTACTAGGCGAGGTGGAAGACCTCACGGAGGGTCAGGAAGGCTTCATCGGGTCGCCGACCGTCAAGGGATTCGAAGAATGGGGCCATCTCGGCTTGCCATCGTGCATTGACCTCGGTCGCAGCCATTCCTGCTAGTGCTGCCTCAAGATCCGGTGTCTCCACGTAGCCCACGAGGAGCCCGTCCTCCCGTAGGAAGAGTGAGTAGTTCGTCCAGCCAGTCCGGCTCAGCGCCTCCAGCATTTCGGGCCACACCTGCTCATGGCGCAGGATGTATTCGTCTAGTCGATCGGATCGCACCTTGAGCAGGAAGCACGCGCGCTGCACTTGAACCTCCATGATGTCGTGTCACCTGGGGCGGACTGAGTCGTGCGCGGCCTGCTCGGTGGCGGCGGTTCACGCCGCCACCGAGCAGTACCCCAACGAAAGGGGTGCCGTGCTTTTGGCCTAGTAGATGGCCGCGAACTTCACGATGTTCGCCTTGTCGAACGTGGCCGGATCACCGAGGAAGATGATCCCGTTCGGCAGCTGGGTGTACGTCTTTCCACCAGCCGTGAACTTTCCACCCGCCTTCTGGGTGAGGTTGCCCGATGCGCACTCCGCAGCCGCGATCGTGCCGACGTAGCCGAGGTCGATCGGGTTCCACAGGCCGAACTTCTTCACCTGTCCGCCAAGGACGTAGTCCTTCATCTCGGAGGGCAGGCCCAGACCGGTGATGGCAACTGACGATCCCTTGGACTTCTTCTCCTGGGCCGCGGCGCGAATGCCCACGGTGGTCGGGGAGATGATGCCCGCGATATCCGGATGCTCGGTCAGGATCTGGTTGAACTGCTGCGCCGACTTCGTTGCGTCGTCGTCACCGTAGTAAGTACCCACCAGCTGGATGTTCGGGTACTTCTTCGGCAGGTACGCCTTCATGAAGTCGATCCAGGCGTTCTGGTTCGCGGCCGTCGATGCTGCTGACAGGATCGCAACCTTGCCCTTGCCGCCGATCTCCTGGGCAATCCAGTCGACCTCAGCCTCGCCGATCCGCTGAGCGGATGCCGGCAGGACCGCAGCGGTGCGGGTCTTCGGGTCAGCGACGTCGGCGTCGGACGTGATGACGCAGATACCGGCTGCCTTGGCCTTCTTCAAGGCCGGGGCCAGGGCGTTCTGGTCAGCCGCGCTCAGCACGATTGCGTTGTAACGCTGCTGAATCGCCTGGTTGATGAACTTCAACTGCGCCGGGCCGGTGGCCTGGGTCGGGCCGATGTAGTCACACTTGGCTGCCTTGACTTCCTTGCAGGCCTTCTGTGCGCCGTCATTCCAACCCTTGAAGTACCCGATATTGATCGCCTTCGGGATCACGGCGATCTTCAAGCCCGGCTTCGGCGCCGCTTGCGCGGGCGCTGCAGCCAGTCCTGCGACGATGACTGCGCCTATCGCAGCAATCGCCACCTTCTTGGTGAGTGAGGTCATCCTCGGTGACTCCCTTGGTCGTGCCCTGCCGCCGCAGGGCTGGGGTGTGCAGTCTCGCCTCCGGAAGGAGACGAGACTCCGCCCCGGCCCATGGGCCGGGAGGTCTTGTGGGCGAGCGCATCTCGAATTGTCGAGAGCAGTCGCGGGATCGTGACGGAGATCAGGAGCAGCATGCCGCTGACGATGACCAACGCATTTGCATCCCAGCCAATGAGTTGGAGGTAAGACTGGCTGAAGCCCCAGATGAGGACCGCCGCGATGACTCCCCAGATCGTTCCAACACCACCTGCGATGGCGACCCCACCGAAGAGGACTGCTGCGATGACAAGGAGTTCGAAGCCGAGTGCGCCGTCGGGCGAGGAAGATGCAAATCGCACCGTGTAGGCAATCCCGGCGACTCCGCTCATGAAGCCGGTCAGGATGAAGAGCCACAGTTTGACGCGAAGCACCGGGATGCCGGAGAACTGCGCTGCCTCGTCGCCCTGTCCTATCGCGAACAGCCATCGTCCAGTGCGGGTGCCGTGAAGTACGTACCAGAACACGATGGCAGCCACCACCATGGGAACCACGACCCACGGGAGGAAAGTACCCGGGACGGGGTTGTACCCCAGGTCAGTGAACTCGGTCGGGAAGTCCGCGATCGGCATATCACCGAGGGCCACGTAACACAGGCCTCGATACAGGGCCAGCGTGCCGATGGTTACGGCGAGGGAGGAGAGCCCCAGCTTGGTAACGAGAAGCCCGTTGACCAATCCGCAGAGAGCACCGACCGCAAGCCCCGCCAGGATCGCAACCGTCATGGACTGACTCGCCTGCCAGGCAATCCCGCAGACCGCGGAGGACAGGGTCAGGATGGACGCGACCGACAGGTCGATTTCCTTGACGATGATGAGCAATGCCATCGGGAAGGCAATCAGCATGATTTCCGAGACATCGCCAATCAGAAAGTTGACGTTGTCACCCGTGAGAAAGAACTCGTTGGTCCGCCCACCGAAGAGAATCAGCAAGAGCAGAAGCAGGACGATTCCCTTATCCCAACTCAGCCGGAAAGAGCCACTCTTCATGCCGGCACCTCTGCTAGGCGGTTCATTCGATGGGTACTTCGCAGGGCGATGATCCGGTCAAAGGCGATGGCAAGCACGAGCAGCGCTCCGGCGACAGCCTGCTGCCAGAACTGCGAGACGCCCAAGGCCCCTAGCGCGAACGTGATCGTTTGCAGCAGGACGGCGCCGATGAGAGCGCCCATGGCCGTGCCAACACCTCCGGCAATGGCCACCCCGCCAATCACGCACGCGGCAACGACGTACAACTCGATACCTAGCCCGGCGGTGGCATCTGCGAAGGAGAAGCGAGCCAGGAGGATCAGCCCGGCGAGACCGGCCAACGCGCCGTTGAGCACGAAGCCAGCGAACTCCCGATGGGCGACGGGGACGCCGACCCGCAGTGCGGCAGCGGGATTTGATCCGATGGCGTACAGATCCCTGCCCCAGCGGGTGTAGCGCAGGACGAGGGTCATCAGGACAGCGGCGACCAGCGCGATCAGGAAGAGGTATGGAACACCGAAGAGGGATCCGGATCCGAGTTCTGCGAAGTAGGTCGGCAACTGGTCTGCGGTAATCGTCGTCCCGCCGGCGAGGTAATTGAAGATGCCGCGAACGATGTAGAGCGTGGCAATAGTGACGACCAGGGAGGGCAACTTCAGATAGGCGACCAGGGCACCGTTGACGACACCGACGGCCATGCCCACGGCGAGGGCGATACCTATCGCCATCGGGATGCTGACGCCGGTGTTGTTGACCGAGAAATTGCCTACGAGAAACGACACAAGACCTGCCGTCGAGCTCACCGACAGGTCGATGTGCCGCATGATGATCAGGTTGGTCTGGCCCACGGCGAGGAAGCCGATGAGGGCTGCCTCAGTGAGGATTGCCTTTGGTCCTCCGCTACCGAGGAAGGCCGGATTGAGCACCGAGGTGACGATGACGAGCACCACCAGGGCGCCGAAGATCGGCACCTCCCGAACGCGCAGCAGTCGGCCCATCACGCCACCGCCCCTGCCGCTGCCGTCATAACCGTCTCCTGGGTCGCATTCACGCGGTCGATCTCGGCGACCAGTCGGCCTTCGCGCATGACGAGAATGCGATCTGCCATGCCGAGTACCTCGGGAAGGTCCGACGAAACCATGAGCACAGCCATTCCCTTGGCCGCCTGCTCGGAAAGCAATCGATGTACCTCAGCCTTGGTGCCAACGTCAATGCCACGGGTGGGCTCGTCAACAATCAGCAGGATTGGGTCGGTCGCCAGCCACTTGGACAGGACGACTTTCTGCTGGTTCCCGCCGGAGAGCCGCTCAACGGGATCGTTGATATTCGCGTACTTGAGTCGCAGCCGCTCGGCCCAGTCCACGGCGACGGCGCGCTCAGAACGAGTCGTCAGGAACAGGCCTCGCCGTAGCCTCTTGAGAACCGTAAGCGCTGAGTTGTGCGCAATGGATGCAGGCATGAGCAGGCCCTGCAGTCGACGATCCTCTGGCACCAGCCCGATGCCGGCGGCCATGGAGGCGGCCGGGGAATGAGCCTTCAGCTGACGGCCCTTCAGGGTGATGGTGCCGGAATCGATCGGGTCGATCCCGAAGATGGCTCTGACCACCTCGGATCGGCCAGAGCCAACGAGACCGGATAGGGCAACGATCTCACCGCGCCTGACCGTGAGGCTGATGTCGTGGAACTCCCCAGCACTCGAGAGACCTTCGACCTCGAGCACAACTTCGCCAATCTCTGCCGCGACCTTGGGGAACATCTCGGTGATCTCGCGGCCCACCATCCAGCGAACGATCTGCGACGTGTCCGTGTCAGCAACGAGGGCCGAAGCCACCGTTGCACCGTCGCGCATGACGGTGATGCTGTCGCACACGTCGAAAACCTCATCGAGCCGATGGCTGATGTAGACGACACCACGGCCCTGTGCCTTCAGTTGACGCGCGACCGCCAGGAGGCGGGCAACCTCCGCTGCCGAGAGAGCAGCACTTGGCTCGTCCATGATGATGAGCTTGGCGTCCAGCGATAGGGCCTTGATGATCTCGACCATCTGCTGGTCGGCAATCGACAGGCCGCGAGCCTGGCGATGCGGGTCGAGGTCGATACCGAGATCACCGAACAGGGCTGACGTCCGCTCGACCATCCCCGCCCAGTCGACGCGCCCCCCGACCAATGGCTGACGTCCGACGTAGACGTTCTCCGCCAGGGTCAGGTCTGGGAAGAGAGATGGCTCCTGATAGATGATTGCCACGCCCTGCTCACGAGCAGACCGTGGATTACCTTGCCGGAACTGCGCACCGTCGAGCTCGATGTCACCGGAGTCGAGTTGATGAAGCCCTGCGAGGGTCTTGACGAGTGTTGACTTGCCAGCACCGTTCTCGCCCAGCAGCCCAACGATCTGGCCAGCCTCGACGGTAAGGGAAGCACCGTCGAGAGCCTGGACGCCGCCGAACCTCTTGGAGGCATCGGTTATCTGCAGCAGAGCCACGCACACTCCCGTCAATCGTCGACCGGGTAGCAAAATTGAAAGGTTTCAATTCGCTGTGTGCCTGAAGTTAGTGACTGGTCAATGGACCTGTCAACCACTTTTCATCAATTGGATCGTTTCAAAATCGGTGCTCCCTGGCCTAGAATTCGGCGAGTCCAGCCGCGGTTGCCGCGCCACTCACAATTCGACGGTGCTCGGGAGGTAGGCATGACCGTCAGCATGAAGGACGTGGCCGCGCTCGCTGGCGTCTCCCTCGGTACGGTGTCCAACGCCCTGAACAACCCCCACATGGTTGCCCCGAAGACTCTGGCCCGGGTGGCGAAGGCGGTTGCTGACCTTGATTTCGTCCCCAGTGCCACGGCTCGCCAGTTGCGGGCCGGCCGCGCAAAGGTCATCGGCCTGGTCGTCCCCGACATCGCAAATCCGTTCTTCACGGAAGTCGCCCGCGGGGTCGAGGATGCTGCGCTGGAGGCGGGCTTCGTGGTCATCCTGTGCAACTCCGATGAGCAGGCCGAGCGCGAGGATCGCTACCTCGAAGTTCTGCAGGCTCAACGGGTCGGAGCCATCCTGATTACTCCTGCGCGCCAGGGCCTGAGCCCGCTAAGTCGGCTGATCAGCAACGGCGCCGCCGTGGCACTCCTCGATAACGAGACCGCAGGGCAGGACGTCTGCAGCGTGTCGGTCGACGACACCCTTGGCGGTCGACTCGCAGCCCAGCACGTCATCGATCTGGGCCATTCAGCCTTCGCCTGGCTCGCTGGGCCGACGGACATCCCGCAGGTCCACGACCGCGAGACCGGCATTCACCAGGCAGCGCGCGAAACAGGTGTCCCGGTCACTCGGATGATCGCCAGCCAGATGTCGGTGGCCGCAGGCGTGACCGCGGTCGAAACCGAACTCGCGAGCGGCCACCTGCCAAGTGCCCTGGTCTGCGCCAACGACCTGCTCGCCTTTGGAGCCATTCGGGCGATCCTGCGGGCTGGCCTGCGCGTCCCCCAGGACGTCTCCATCGTCGGGTACGACGACATCGACTTTGCCGCCAACGCTGCCGTACCCCTCACCTCGGTTCGGCAGCCGAAGTACGAACTGGGCTATGCCGCCGCGCAACTGGTCATCTCCGAGTGGGGCGATCCGGCTGCCCACTCCCACCAGCAGGTGAGATTCGAACCTCAGATCGTCGTTCGCGAGTCGACCGGGCCAGCGCCGTTGGCAACCCTGCCTTGACCACGGCCGTGTGGACCGGCTCCGGCAAGTCGTCACCGGCTCTCTTGCGCTCCTAGGCCTCGCCGGGTGCCGTATACGACGTCTTGCTGGTCGTGAAGAACTCCACGGCGGCCGTCCCCTGCTCCCTCGGGCCGTAGCTGCTGTCCCCGCGACCGCCGAAGGGCACGTGGAAGTCCACCCCTGCGGTCGGCAGATTCACCATCACCATGCCCGCCTTGGAGTGCCGCTTGAAGTGCGAGGCCTTGGCCAGGCTCGTCGTGCAGATCCCCGCCGAGAGGTTCATGGTGCTGCCGTTCGCAACGGCAACCGCCTCGTCGAAGTCGCGGACCTTGATCACGGAGAGAATCGGACCGAAGATCTCCTCGCGATTCACCCTGTGATCGGGCTCCGTCCCCAGAACGAGAGCCGGGGCCAGGTAGTGACCCGGTGTCCCGGCCGAACGCACCTCTCCCCCGATCACCTCGCCGCCGTCGGCGCGAGCGATCTCGAGGTAGCGGAGGTTCTGCTCGAGTTGGGATTCATCGACGACCGGGCCCATGTCAATACCGGCTTCGCGGGCATCGCCGACCGTCCAGGTCGCCATGCGCTCCTGCATGGCTTGGACGAACGCATCGTGGATTCCCTCGGTCAGGACGAGGAAGGAGGACGCCGTGCAGCGCTGCCCGGTGGAGCCAAAGCTGCCGTTCATCGCCACCTCGACGGCGACCGCGAGGTCGGCGTCATCGCAGACGACCAGCGGGTTCTTGCCGCCGAGTTCGAGCTGAACCTTGGCGTGGCGGGCCGCCGCGTCGATCAGGATCCCGTGGCCGGTGGGGACCGATCCGGTAAAGGAGATCCCAGCAACCTCCGCCGCACCGGTGAGGACGGGACCAACCGACGAGCCACGGCCCAGCACCAGGTTCAACGCTCCCGGCGGGAGGCCGGCGCGGTTGAGGATGTCGACGAGTTCCCAGGCGGAGCCGGGAACGAGATCGGCCGGCTTGAACACCACCGTGTTGCCGAAGGCCAGGGCCGGCGCGATCTTCCAGGCCGGGATGGCTACGGGGAAGTTCCACGGCGTGATGACGCTCACGACGCCAATCGGCTCACGGGTCACGGTGATGTCGATGCCGGGCCGCACCGAGTCAACCGCCTGGCCGTGTGGCTGCAGGGCGACACCGGCGAAGTACTTCAGGATCTGGCCCGCACGGATCACCTCACCACGAGCCTCCGGCAGGGTCTTGCCCTCCTCGCGTGCCAGCAGGTCACCAAGTTCGTCAGCCCGCGCCGTGACCTCCGACCCGGCGCGATCAAGCACCTCAGCGCGCTGCCAGGGAGTCGTCCTCGACCAGCCGGTGAAGGCCTCCGCTGCCGAGGCGACCGCGCGGCGGGCGAGATCGGCGTCGGCCAGCGATGCCGAGAGCACCACATCGGTCAGGTCGGACGGGTTGACGTCCGGCCGGTCCGACGAGCCGGCGACCCCCTGGCCAGAGACGATGGAACTGATCGTGCGTGTTGCCATGGCTGGTCCTCGCTTACCGGTAGGCCGGGATGCCGGTAAGGGCCTCACCGATAACGAGGGTGTGCATCTCATTGGTGCCCTCGTAGGTGAAGACCGACTCCAGGTTGTTCATGTGCCGGATTATCGGGTACTCCAGGGTGATCCCGTTGCCGCCCAGGATGCTGCGGGATTCACGGGCGATCGCGAGCGCCTCTCGCGCATTATTGAGCTTGCCCAGGCTCACCTGCTCCGGTCGGATCAGGTGCTCGTCCTTCAGCCGGCCCAGGTGGAGGGCGAGCAGCATCCCCTTGCCCAGTTCCAGGGCCATGTCCGCGAGCTTCTTCTGGGTGAGCTGGTACGAGGCAATCGGCTCGCCGAACTGCACCCGGTTTAGCGAGTAGTCGATGGCAGTCTCAAGGCAGTCGCGAGCGGCGCCCAGGGTGCCGAAGGCGATACCGAACCGAGCCTCGTTCAAGCAGGACAACGGCCCGCGCAGGCTCGCAACGCCTGGGAGCACCGCATCCTTCGGCAGTCGGACCCCGTCGAACACGAGTTCACTCGTCACTGATGCGCGGAGCGACATCTTCTTGTGGATGTCTCGCGCGATGAATCCCGGCGTGTCGGTCGGTACGACGAATCCACGGATGCCCTCGTCCGTCCGCGCCCAGACGACCGCGACGTCGGCCACGCTGCCATTCGTGATCCACATCTTCGAGCCGTTGAGGATCCAGTCGTCGCCGTCCTGCTTGGCGTTCGTCAGCATGCCGCTTGGGTTGGAGCCGAAGTCTGCTTCGGTGAGGCCGAAGCAGCCGATCGACTCGCCGGTCGCCATGGACGGCAGCCACTGCTGCTTCTGTTCTTCGGAACCGAACTCGTGGATCGCAAACATCGCAAGGGAGCCCTGGACGCTGACCAGGGACCGTAGGCCGGAGTCGCCTGCCTCGAGCTCCAGGCAGGCCAGACCGTAGGCGGTCGCGGACGTTCCGGCGCAGCCGTAGCCCTCCAGGTGCATGCCCAGCACACCGAGCTGGCCGAGCTCGCGGGCCAGTTCGCGGGCCGGGATCTGCCCGGTCTCGAACCACTCAGCAATATTCGGCTTCACCCGATCGTCGACGAATGCCCGCACGACATCACGAATGGACCGCTCCTCCTCGCTCAGCAGGTGGTCGATCGCGAAGAGGTGGAACGGGGACTGCGGGGTGGTGGGCATGTCGCCTCCATCAAGGATCCGGCGTCGGACGTCTGAGGATTGTATCCAATCCTCAGACGGTACGTGATTCGGCCCGATTGCGGCTCATCACGCCGAGGTATGCAGGGACAGCCAGCGGCTGACCTGGCCGATGAACTCCTCGAGGTCGCTGAGGTCGGCGAGCCGGTTCAAGACGACGGCATCATCAACGCCGACGTACTCGTGGACGAGGACATTGCGAAATCCGACGGCCATCCGCATCCGATCCGCGGTGCCAGGTTCAAGAACACCGCGCTGACCGAGCACGCGCATGGCGTCGCCGTTGTCGCGCGGGGCAGTCGATGCCTCTGAACTGCAGATGTGCTGGGCCGTATCAATGCAGGCTTCAACGGCACTGATGAACAGATACTTGACCCCGGGCAGCCAGATTGCATCGGCTTGCCTGTCATCACCCGCCGTCTGTTCAAGCCGCAAGGCGTTGACGGAACCACTCGCGGCTCGAAGGAGCCGGACGACTCGCACCTCATCGACCACGAGTTGCCTCCTCAAGGAAATCACGGTGGGACCGGTCGATTCGATACTTTTCGTCGGAGTACACCTTTCGCGTCTGCGACTCCCAGTGAACGCGGTGGACGGGACTGTCGTCGAAGATCAGTTGGCCTTCGAGGGCGATTCGGCCGGCAATCTCAAGTGGCGCGTCATTGAGGATGAGTAGGTCGATTCCCGACGGAACATCGACCTCGAAGGATGCGGGGACGGGGTCGGCGAAGTAGGCCGCAACATCGAAATCTGAATCAGCCCGCGCAGTGCCGGATACTCGACTGCCGTGCAGGTAAGCGAACTCGGCGCCCGACGCGCGCAGTCGCTCCACGGCGTCATCCATCACCAATGAATCCATGCGGTGATGATCGCACGCACGCGCAGGTGAGTCCGGTGCGGCGGACAAGTCAGGGGTCGTAGCGCTCGCGACCATGGCATCCATCGCCTAGGTTCCGGCACCACCACGCAGGGCCTCGATGCGATCGGTCACGGCCACGGCTGACTGATTGCGGTGCTCTGCCTGGACAGCCACCAGGCGACCGGCATCGCGCGCCCGCAACGCGGTCATCATCTCGCGATGCTCGGTGTTGATTCGGTCCAGGTTGGCTGCTTCCATGAAGTAGACCGAGCGATAGGCATCCGTCGCGTCCCACAGCAACCGGATCAACCTGATCAGTCGGGGCATCCCGCATGCCTCGAGCATCGCGAAGTGGAAGGTGCGGTTCGCGTTCGTGATCGCGGTGACATCCCCCGCAGCCGTTGCCCGCTCAACTTCGGCGAGCAGGCCATCGAGATCGGCGATGTCATCGTCCGCAATCTGGTCGACGACCATCGTGAGCGCCTCAGCCTCGAGCAGCTCGCGAATGCGATAGACCTCGACCAAGTCCTTGACCGACAACTCGGTGACGAAGTAGCCGCGGTGCGGGTGGTACTCCAGTAGCCCTTCGGCCTCCAGGATTCGCAGTGCCTCGCGGATTGGCACCCGGCTGACGCCGTAGCGACGCGCAAGGTCGTCCTGGACCACTTGCTCCCCCGGCGCAAGCACCCCGGTGGCGATGTCCGAGCGCAGGGTCGCGAGCACGGCCTCCTGCGCCGTCGGCGGCTTGACACTGCTCATGTGCGGGCCTCGATCATTCACGTTGGCTCCGGCCCGAGTCCGAGCATCGACAGCACCCGGCTGCGGTCCTCCCCCACGCGCGGCGGAGCCGACCTGTACTGAACCGGGGTCTTGCCGTAGCGCACCGGATTCGCCACCTGGGCTTGCGGCTGCGCGCGGCGATCGTCCCGAACCTCCACGATCGGATCAAGCCCGAGTCGCGTCGCAAGGGCAAAGGCTTCGGCAATGTCGTTGACCGGCCCGCACGGCACCCCCGCGGCACCGATCACCCCCTGCCAGTGATCGGCACCAGCGGGTTCGAGCAACCGGGTGATGTCGGCCTTGAGCACTTCTCGATTCGCAACGCGAAGAGCATTGGTCGAGAACCGCGCATCGGTGGCCATGCCCGGCTCACCGAGGGCATGCGCCAGCCGGACGAACTGGCCGTCATTGCCCACCGCGATCACGATGGGTC
>JAULZL010000157.1:0-3401 GCA_032117355.1 Candidatus Nanopelagicales bacterium | reverse complement strand
GCTTCACGAGTTGATCACCCCGGAGGACCGAGCGGTGCACCGAGTGGCACATCGCTTCATCGCCGCCATCCTCGCTGCCTAAACCGCACATGTTTACGACAACGCGCAGTTCGAAGGGCCGCACGAGATCGCGGCCTTCGCTGACGGCCTTCACGACGGGGCTTGCAGCTGGACATCACGGACGCCCCGTGAACTCGCCAGCGCTAGTGAACTCCGTTGTTCCAGAAGTCCAGGATCGCGGCCAACGAGACAATCGTCGCCCGGTCACCGCTGGAGAGCGCAGTGTTGATCTTCTGGTGGAGGTCAGCAACGCTGCTGCCGCCCGGGTAGGTGCCGCCAAAGGCGTATTCATTAAGCAGCGCCGCTGTCCCGGCTCGAAGCAGGATCTGCACTGCGCCGCATAGGGTCGAACCGCCCTGGTAGCCAAGGCTGACCAGCAAGGTGTCGTCCTTCCTGTCGGCATTGAGATCGACCTTCCCGTTCGCGTAGCACGAGGACGGGACCGCGTAGATCATCTTGACAAGGGTGCCCGTGGTGACCGCCACGTTCGTGCCACCAACCGAGATGATCATTCCGGATGGCCAACTGGTCGGCTTGTTCTTCCAGTAGCCGGGGGTGCGGCCGTTCCACAAGACGGTCACCGTGGCGTCGTCGCTATCACTTGCCGAATTGCTGTCGTCATCTGACACGTTCCCGGTGAAGACGTTCACGTGCGGATCGAACCCGAGGCCGCTTGATGTGGGCGTGCCAACAGCCGCTCCGGTGAAAGTGAATGAGCAGGAGGCACTCGGCGCCAGGTTGGTTCCCACGGTGCAGTCGGCATCACCCGGCAGAGTTCCGTAGACGCTGTCCGTTAGCGAATCGATGGTCGTCGGATCCAGGCTGTCGTTCTGCACGGTGAAGGTGAAGGTCACCGTGCTGCCCGTGATGGCACTCAATGCGCCAGCCGTCTTCGTCACGGTCACTGCCGGCAGGACATCGGCAAACCCGACGGCCACGTCATCGGATTCCGTATCGGTGTTGCCCTCCTTGTCGGCTGCCGTGGCGGAGAAAGTGTTCACATGTTCCTCTGGATAATCTCCAGCAAGCGGCTTCTGGAATTCGAACGAGCAGGACGCCCCCGCCGCGAGAACGGTGCCAACCCGGCAGTCGCTGTCGCCCGCGAGGGCACCGAAGACGTCGTCGGTCAGTGAGGTGATCGTCGCATCTTCACTCGCCTCATTCATCACGGTGAAGGTGAAGGTCACATCTCCACCGGTCTCCGGAATTGAATTCGGGGCAGCTTCCTTGGTGACCGCGATGTCCGGTAGGACATCCTCCGTGGAGCCACAATCAAGAAGGAGCGGGGTCACCTCCGATGCATTGCCGAAGCCCACATTCGCTGAGGTACCGGCCTCGCCGTTCCCACCGACGATGTTCTTCGCGAACTCAGCATGAACGACAAGGCTGCTGTAGGAGCCGGGCGGAATGCTGAACGACGCCTCGTAGCCGTCCACCACTGAGAAAGTCTCGGATCCAATCGTCACCGACTCTGCGGGATCATGGGGAATCCAACTGAAATCCGGTGGGATACCGTCCTTCCCGCTAGCCCCCGTGTAGAGCTTGAAATTCCCGTTGAAGGGCGCGGTCTTGTTTCCGGCAGGCTCTTCTACTGTCGACCAAGCATCGCTGGCACTATCGAAGAGGGTAGAGCCCGGCTGCGCGAGAACGAGGACATTGAGCCTCTCGTTTTTGCAGTCGTACCGAAGATAGGCATTCGACGGCTGAGTTTGTTTCGCCGGATCCCCCGCCTCGTACATCGGGATCGGCGTCGTCAGCGGCGACCACTCCGAGGGATCACCGTCGATGGTCGCTCCCTGGTACTCAACGGGTGCAGTGCCCGAGTTCGCTGAACCTGCCACGGATGGAGTTCGCAGCCCAACCATCACGCCCAAACCGATGGTGAGCAGAAGAATCAACGAAAGGGCCAGCGCCTTCTTACGCATTGGATCTCCTCGGGAACCGGGTCGGGGGACGTTCACCTCACACAGTCGCGGACGGCGCACACGTCACGCCAACCGCTAGGACCTCGTGGAGACCGAGGTCGCCTCTCACGCGCCGCACGTGATGCATGGATCGACGGTAGATCGCAAATCTCCGTGAATCTTCAGCGAATCACCCGCTCGGAACGGGCGTTGACCAGACAGGCCCGGTGACCAATTGCGCCCTACGCACGCGCTCGCTGCAATCGGGATGCTCGCATCTCCCCTGCGACTGTCACAGATCATGAGCATGCGCGTCCGGAACCAGATGTCGCTGCAGGTGCCTGACCTTGGATGACGGTCGTCGGAGGCGACGTAGTAGAAATGACACACACGGGTTATCGGCTAGCAGAGGTGGCATGCAATGCGGAACGTTGGGCGAGCTTGGAGCGGGGTCCTACTAGCACTGCTAGCCACCACGTTGTTAGTGAGTGGTTGTTCGACGAGCAGTAGCGCATCCGGAGCGATCACTGAGGTGGACGCGGCAGGATTCCTGGACGCTTCAGCGCGACCCGGTGCGGTGATCGTTGATGTGCGCTCACCGGAGGAGTACGCCCAGGGGCACCTACCCGGAGCGGTGAACATCAGCGTCGAGGCCACCGACTTCGCAGACCGCATTGCGCAGCTCGAGCCGACAGCCACCACGCTGGTCTACTGCCGCAGCGGACGACGTTCCACGCTTGCGGCAGACCTCATGGCACAAGCGGGCTTCACTGACATCGTGAACTTCTCCTCCGGTGGTGCAGCGGACCTTCAGACAGCCGGCGCCGTCCTCTCGACCCCCTGAGCCTGCACAGCACCTTCCGGTGCTGTGCACCCAATGTGGCGTAGGTTTCAGCGGTGCGAGTCGTTGTGCTGTCCCACCGGTCCGTTGCACACGAGCTCGGCCACCTTGAGCCGTGGCTCGACGCAGTAGCAACCAATGGGCTCGTTCGCGCCTATCGCGAGGACGGCCCGGACGAATCCGCCCTGATGAACGCCGACCTCCTGGTCGTGCTCGGCTCCCCCGGCTCGGCAGCAGCCGGCCACTGCCAGCCAGCTGCCGACCGCGAGATCGAATTGGTCCGCTGGTGGGTGTCGGGCGACCGGCCGTACCTCGGGATCTGCTTCGGCGCCCAGGTACTGGCCTGCGCCCTCGGCGGCAGCGTCCAGCGGATGCCGAGCACCTACCGCGACTACCCCCTGCTGACTGTCGACAACGGCGCGCCAGCGGACCTCGCCGGGCCCTGGACCCTCTGGCACGAGGACGCCATCACCAGTCCACCCGACGCAGCAACCTGGGCCCGCCTCCCCCACGCGGACATCGCCTTTCGCCGCGGTCGCGCTTGGGGCCTGCAGCCCCACGTGGAAGTGACGTCCGAATCCCTCGAGCGCATGCTC
>JAULZL010000156.1:0-3053 GCA_032117355.1 Candidatus Nanopelagicales bacterium | reverse complement strand
AGGCCCACCAGTGCGATCGCTAAGCCCCACGCCGCCGCGGCGAAAACGACAGCCCTGCCATGTCGATGCACATGCGAAACCCAGCCGCTAGTGAAGGTGACGATCAATCCACCGATAGATCCGGCCGCATAGAGCAGGCCAAGGGACCATGGAGCATCTAGTTCTTCGGCGAGAAATGGAAAGAGCGCATAGGGAAACGCGAAGATCATGGCCGTGAGGTCGATGAGATACGTGCCTAGAAGGTCCTTTCGAGACACCGCGTAGCGCATGCCCTCTGCAATGTCGCTGAGACGAGGGCGTTCCTTTCCCTGACGATTGGGACGAATTCTGCTCAAGCGCCACAGCATGGCGATCGATGCGAGGAAGGTGAGGATGTCGAATGCGTATGCCGTCGATGCGCCACCCGCAGCAAGGAGCAGGCCGCCAATTGCTGGTCCCGCGATACTCCCCAAATTCCATTTCATCGTGTTGAGTGCGCCAGCGGCCGCAAGTTGATCATGGGGAACTACCCGCGGAATGATTGCGTCGAGGGAGGGCCGCTGGAGGCCGTTGACCGCAGCCAAGAGAACTGCGGCAACGTAGAGGACCCACAACTGCGGCTTGGCTAGCAGTGCGTTAGCGAAGAGCCCTGCCACCACCACGCAGGCCGCGATCTCGGTCCCGATCACCATGATGCGGCGATCCACCGCGTCTGCCAGAGCGCCGCCGTAAAGGCCGAATGCGATCAGTGGCACCAACTCGGCGAGACCGATGAGGCCAACGGCGAGATAGGAGTCGGTCAGTGTCGCAACCTGGAATGGCAAGGCTACGAATGTGATCATCGATCCCAGGTAGGTAATCACGCCGCTGATGAATACGAATCTGAAGTCTCGCGACCGGCGTAGCGGGGTTATGTCGATGACAAGTCGCCGCATTCCGGCATTCTGGCAGGATTACGCAGCATGACGACACAGCCGCTAGACCTGCCTGACGCCTCCGAGGTTCGTATCGGGATTCTTGGGGGTACGGGTGAACAGGGCCGCGGCCTCGCTCGACGGTTTGCGATGGCTGGTCATGCGGTGACCCTGGGCTCACGCGATGCGTCGCGTGCGCAGCAGCTCGCGGGCGAGGTTGCCTCCACCATCAAGGGTGGGTCGACGCTTCTGTCGGGTGCATCGAATGACGAATGTGCTCGCGGGTCGGACGTAGTCATCATCGCGGTGCCGTGGGATGGGCACCTGGCTTTGGTCACGTCCCTGCGCGAGGCACTTGCGGGCACCATCGTGGTTGACTGCGTGAATCCCCTGGGATTCGACAAGCAGGGAGCCTTCGGCCTATCAGTCCCCGAGGGTTCAGCCGCCCAGCAGGCAGCGGAGGTACTCCAGGAGAGCACTGTCGTCGGTGCCTTCCACCACGTGTCGGCTGTGCTGCTCCTCGACGAGGACGTCGACACCATCGACACGGATGTGCTGGTGCTTGGTGACGTGCGAGAGGCAACCGACCTGGTGCAGGCGCTGGCTAGCGAGATCCCCGGCATGCGTGGGGTCTATGGAGGCCGACTGCGCAACTGTGGCCAGGTCGAAGCGATGACCGCGAACCTGATTTCCATGAACCGGCGATACAAGGCCCATGCTGGGCTTCGCGTTACCGACGTCTGAGAGGTCTGCCGCGGGACTCGCTGCTGGTCCGTGAGCTGGAGTACGACTTACGAGTACTCGTGCTCCGGCCCGGGGTAGGTCCCGCTGACGACGTCCTGCGCCCAGGACGAAACAGCGTCGCTGATTGTCGAGCGGACGTCTGCGTACCTCTTGACGAATTTCGGCCCGGGTCCCGGAGTAAGGCCGACGAGGTCCTGCCAGACGATGACTTGAGCATCGGTTGCGGCACCGGCCCCAATGCCGATCGTTGGAATGGTCAGCATGTCGCTCACACGGGCAGCAAGTTCGGCTGGAACGACTTCGAGAACAACTGCGACGGCGCCGGCCGCCTCCATCGCCTTTGCGTCGCGCATGAGCAAGTCGCCACCTTCACCGCGGCCCTGCACGCGATAGCCGCCGAGGAGATTCACGGACTGCGGGGTTAGCCCTAGGTGCCCGACGACGGGTATCCCTGCGCCGACCAGTGCCTCGACCTGGGGAAGCATCGCGGCACCACCCTCGAGCTTCACGGCGTGTGCTCCACCAGCCTTCATGAAGCGTGCCGCTGACTCAAGGGCCTGGGCGGGGGAGGACTGATAGGAGCCGAAAGGGAGGTCCGCCACCACCAGGGCCCGTTGGGATCCGCGAACGACCGCCTGGACGAGCGGCACGAGCTCATCCACCGTCACCGGCAGGGTGCTGTCGTGCCCGTACACCACCATGGCGGCTGAGTCTCCGACGAGAAGAACGGGAATGCCCGCTTCATCGAAGATGCGTGCGGTGACCGCGTCATAGGCGGTGATCATCGGCCACTTCTCACCACGATCGGTGGCCGATTGGAGATCGCGGATGGTGACCCGGCGATTGACGACCGAGCCATAGAGGCTCGTGGACGATGACTGGATGGTCATGGTGCGCTCCCATCTCGAGGCTGCGGACGCAGTCCCCGGACGTGCACATGATGGCATAGGTTTCGGCCAGGCGACGACCCGAAGGGATGCCAATGGACGGATGGATGACATCGGGGGAGGGACATCCCAGACGCTGGGCAATCCTGTCCGTACTCGTGGTCAGTCTGCTCGTGGTTATCCTCGACAACACCGTGCTGAATATCGCGCTGCCCACCATCCAGAAGGACCTCCAGGCAACGGCTGGGCAGCTGGTGTGGTCGGTGGACTCATACATCCTCGCCTTCGCGGCACTCCTGTTCACCTGGGGAGTGATCGGCGATCGCGTCGGGCGCAAGCGAGTCCTAGTCATCGGCATGATCATCTTCGGTACGGCGTCGGCGATCTGCGCCTTCTCAGCCAGTGCCAGCATGCTGATCGGCTGGCGAGCGGTGATGGGCATTGGCGGGGCAGCGGTGCTGCCCACGACCCTGGCGATCATCACCGGGGTGTTCCCCCCACATGAGCGGGGCAAGGCGATCGGCGCCTG
>JAULZL010000155.1:0-14165 GCA_032117355.1 Candidatus Nanopelagicales bacterium | reverse complement strand
GACCTCCTTGACGAGCTCCGCGCCGATCTTCTCGTAGGGATCCTCGAGATCGATCTCCTTGGCGATGGAGACACCGTCATTGGTGATCGTGGGGGCTCCCCACTTCTTCTCAAGGACAACGTTGCGGCCCTTCGGGCCGAGGGTCACCTTGACGGCGTCCGCGAGCACGTTCATGCCGCGCTCGAGCGACCGCCGCGCCTCTTCGTCAAATGCAATGATCTTTGCCATGGGGCCTGTTCCTCCGGGAACGTCCGTGTGGAAGTTGTCACTCGAGGGTGTCGAGTGCTAAGAAAAGTTAGCACTCTGACCCGTCGAGTGCAAATCACCAGCGGACTAGCCGCCGATGGCCGTCGCGATCAGGCCTTGAGCTTCGGTGAACGCGGTGGCCGCTGGCACGGCATCGGCGCCCCTCGTCGAGTTGCTCCACGCCGCACCCAGCGGAGACCAGACCGACCGGGTCTGCGGGATGTTCGGCAGCGGCACTCCACTGGCCCCGGCCAAGCCAAATGCCAGGACGCGACGGTCTGGATTCGCATCAGCAGCCTCGATGGTGGCCGGTACGCGTAGCGAGGCCGTGGCAAAGGCCAGCTGAACCTTCTTCTGCGTCAGACCCTTGGTCACGAAGTCAACGGACTTGGGCCGAACTCCATGCGCCTTGGCGTGAATCGTGACCATGAAGCCCTTGATCCCTAGGAATGGGGCTGCAGCCACGCCCTTGGTGATGTCAGGAACCGGAGAGATACGGAAGGGAAAGGACAGTGCCTTCAAGGTTGCCAGGTCCCACGGGCCGGTAATCCAGAACGGTGCCTTGCCCGCCACAAACGCGGCCTTGGCGGTCTCCCGCGAATAACTCGAGTTGACCAGGCCGGATCGATTCCAGCCGTCGATCTTCCCGGAGTTGGCCAGGAAGGCCGGGTTGGCAACCCCCAAGTCGGACGGGTCAAAGTTGCCAACCGCGTCCTTCCCAAAGAAGTACCCACCAAGGCCGCTGAAGAGTGGGTACGTGTCGTAGGCATTCCCGCTCGGCGCCTGCCCCACAGCAATACCTACATCCGCCTGGCCGGCACTCCTCAGTGCCAAGGCCTGCTTCGTCAACTTCGTAAAGGTCTTCGGCTGAGTCTTCACCAGGGAGGCGTTGGTGATCATCGCGACGTTCTCGAACTGGAACGGGATTCCGTAGACGCGCTGGTCATACTCGAAGCCGCCCAGGACATTGGCAGGGAAGAGTTTGCGGGTTGCAGCGGTGACCTTGAGTTGGCGGACCATTCGGGCCTGGACCAGTTCGCCGGTCGAGTCATGCTCGGAGACGATGATGTCGGGTCCGTTTTCGGCGGTGGACGTCAGAAATTCAGCCTTGAGGACGCTCAGACTGTCCTTGGTGACGATCTCCAGTGGTGAACCCTGGTACCCATTCGGAAACTGCTGCTTGAGGACGGCCGCTCGAATGGGATCCGCCCAGATGATGAGGGGCTGACCCGCAGCCTGGGCCGGATGCGCGAGCGGGACGAGGCCCGACAGCAGTGCCATTCCAAGGACGCCGGGGAGCATGAACCTGAGCGGGCGGACGCGAGTTCGCATCGCACCTCCTTTGTGTGCCGTCGTGCGAGATGTGCCGTCGTGCTAAGTGTGCCTGCGTGAGGACTGCGCTGCGCAGAGTCTCAACATGCTAACCATCATCGGAGCCCCGTTCCGAACCCCGAGCCGAGGGAGCCCAGGGGTCAGGCGTCAATACCGAGGCGTCGGGCGGACCGGGCGCGCTGGCGGGCGGCGCGCATGCGTCGCAGCCTCTTCACGAGCATCGGGTCAAATGCCAGCGCCTCGTGCGTATCGATCAGGTTGTTCACGATTTGGTAGTAGCGAGTGGCGCTCATGTCGAAGAGTTCACGAATGGCCTGCTCCTTAGCGCCGGCGTACTTCCACCATTGCCGCTCAAACTCAAGGATGGACCTGTCGCGCTCGGAAAGCAGTGCCGCGGCGGCCTCATGATCGAGTGGCTGGCGCGCTGCATGCATGGTTGCTTCCTCCGGCTGCTCATCGACTGATACCCCCGCTTTCGCCGTGGCCGGCTCAATGGCCTCCCGCGACTGTGCAGTGCCGTCATCGTAGACGGGAAATCCCATCGATGTCATTTGCCCTCGCCCGCCGGAATTGTCTGGCTTCAGCATAGTTCAGGTCAGAACCCTCGGACGGCCCATCGGGCCGTAACTGTCACACCCGCACGGCACCATCGCTAGCGGTTCAGGGTCGTTTTCGAAACCGGGCCGTGCCAACCGAAAGCGTCCAGGCCGTGCCAATCGAACGACACGTCCCTACCTGAGAGAACCAATTGACCGAGCCGTACCTAACGTAAAGGAAGGTATGCCCTTGATTGACCGGGCAGTGACCATCGTCCACTCATCCGACTACGCCAATTGGGTTTTCTCGGTCCATCACCCGACCCAGGGAAGCCGATTCACGGCTGGGTTCACGGAGATTGCCAAGGCCTGCTCAGCACAGAATCGCGATCTGCGGGTGCTGGCTCCCGTACCTGTCGACCTTCGGACCCTTCACTTGGTCCACACCAGCGAGTACGTGGACCAGGTGGTCGTCAGCCACCGCTGTTCCGAGTGGTCAGGGGATCGCGCCGACCTGTCGGCCCTGGCACAGTTGTTTGTCGGCGGCACCTTGGTGGCCCTTGAGGCCCTCTTGAGCGGAGCCACCCGAACTGCCGTCCACCTTCCGGGGGCCAAGCACCACGCCCAAGCCGACTCGTCGAGTGGGTTCTGCGTCTTCGGTGATTTCGCCATCGCCGCACTGACAGCCCGGGCGGCCGGGCATCGTGTGGCCGTGTTGGACATCGATGCCCATCACGGCGACGGTACGGAGAACCTGCTGCGTGAGTACCCAGACATCCTCACGTACTCAATTCACCAAATCGGCATCTTTCCTGGTACCGGGCTGGCCGAGGATGCTGCGGCCAACGCCTACAACTGGCCTCTCGCGGCGGGCGACGGTGATGATCATCTGCTCGCCGGGGTGCAGGACTTTCTCACGCGCTGCAGGAAGTTCAACCCAACCATGGTCATGGTGGCTGCTGGAGCCGACGGTCTAGCCGAGGATCCCCTCACCGGACTGGACTACACGATTGAGGGCTTGGCGCGCGCCTGCGCCGAAGTCCGCGGAGCCTGGCCAGAGCACCCAGTTCTCATGGGCGGTGCAGGCGGATACCTTCCCCAGGACGGTACCCCGCGTGCCTGGGCAGCCATGGCCTGCGCCTTGGCCGGTTCGTAAGCCGACGGCCACCGATCAACACAACCCGCGCGAACCAGTTCAGCGTCGCCGATTTCTCAGTCGAATGAGAACCCAGCCGAAGGCGTAGCCGAGGCCATTTGTCGCCCAGTGCAGCCCCATGGGCGCGATGACACTTCCAGAAATGAGTCGCAGGCCGGCGAAGAGCACGCCGGCGAGGGTGGTTGTCAGGACACTGAGGCCAACCGCCAGCAGGTTCCCCCGGCGCCCCTCCCCCACCATGGAGCCAAGGGCCGGGTTCTGCTCGTGGGTCCCGATGGACGGCAGGACATGCCAGAGACCAAAGAGCACGGATGAGATAACGATGGCCCAAACAACTCCGTAGCGCCGGGCGAGCATGGAGAACAGGACGGCCCGAAAAGCAATCTCCTCAAGCAGGACGGTGCCAAGGGGAACTTCGAGCAGGGCCTGGAAGGCGAGTCGGCCCCCGGTGAGCTCGGCCATTCGTTCGTCATGGAAGGCGGCACGGGTCCGCTTGAAGATGGATCCCACCAGGTAGACCAGAGCGACCACGCCGATGCAGCCGACACCCCACAGCAAGCCGGGGACGAACTCCCCCCAGCCCAGGCCCATGTCACTCCAGGAATTGCCATCGAGGAGTCCCAGAGCGATGAGGAGGACAGCACTGGCAAAGGACCACAGCAGGTAGTGGGTCTGCGGTGCAACCCGATTGTTCACAACGTTGATGACGAGAAGGGCGGCGATCACGAGAAAGGGCGGCCACCACGACAGGCCGGAGACCTGCTCCGGGGCAATAATCTCGAACATCCCTCGGCATGCTTCCATACGATCTGCTGGTCCCGCTCCACGACGATGACCACCACGGGAGTTGCCCTGAGATGACCGAGGACCGCAGCGTGCTCAGCAGGACGGCCCGGCTGCCGGATCGAACGTGGACCTACGGCAACGGTCCGGACCAGGTGGTTGAGGTCTACGCAGCATTACCGGCCAGCGCCCCCGGGATCGTCCTGATTCATGGCGGCTACTGGCGTCCGGAGTACGACCGGATGCACCTGAGACCAATGGCATCGGCCCTCGCGGATGCCGGCTGGACGACGTACCTGATCGAGTATCGCCGCGAGCCGGGTCGACCCTCCGCAGCAACCGACGACGTCCAGGCGGCAGCAGCCTCGTGCGCCAACGAGCATGGCGATCAGGGAGTCTTCCTCGTTGGCCATTCGGCCGGAGGTCACCTAGCCCTACATGCCGCGTCCGAGGGGCTCCCCAAGGTCACGGCCGTCATTGCGCTGGCACCGGTCGCCGATCTTGAGGCCGCGTTGGCCGAGAACCTTGACGCCGGGGCTGCTCGGGAGTTCCTTGGCGATTACCCTCACGAAGCCGCCTGCCCGGTCACTCGGCCGACACCGGGCATCCCCGTGACAATCCTGCATGGGGACGCGGACGATCTCGTCCCCATTGATCTCTCTCGCACCTACGCGCACGCCCATCCGGGAACGAGGCTCATCGAATTGCCCGGCGTTGGCCATTTTGCGCTGATCGATCCACAGTCCTCGGTGTGGCCGACGGTGCTGGAATCGGCCCGGAACGCAGCGCCGTAGCCGGCTGGCCTCCACACGGCATCGTGGATCACCCCACCGGCGGGCGGACGACCGCATCCCGCGACAGTGGGCTGGACAGGACGAGCGTGCTCGACGGCGTTCCGTAAGCGGCCAGGGCGTCGATGAGTCGCTCGAATTCGCCCATCGATGGAGCCACCACCTTCAGGACACTGCAGTCGTCCCCGGTGACTCGGTGAACTTCCAGGACGCTGGGCCAGGTGGCAACCTGCGGATCGCGGAGCACGCAGGTCGGCCCGTAGCAGGCCATCCGGACGAGTGCGAGAACCGACCAGCCAGCGCGGGCGAGGTCCACGTCCGCGTGATAGCCCCGAAGAACGCCGGCCTCCTCCATCCGTCGCACCCGCTCTGCGACAGCGGGTGCAGACATGTGGACGCGTCGAGAGAGCTCACTGAAGGACAGGCGCGCATCCGACTGGAGATGGGCAAGCAGCGCCCAGTCAACCGAGTCAAGCTCAGTGCCCACCGTTCCTCCCTGCCTGAGGTGCCTTTAGTTTGCAAAGCCAATCCTGCCACGTGCCTTTCATGGCAAAGGTTTGATCAAACAAATGATGACGAAAGACACTTCACGACTAGGCGACCGACGGGCACCATGTGGCGGTGGAAAACGCGACCGCACGGCACGAGCGCGCCGAACTGACCGGTGGCCAGCCCATCACCGAATTCACCGGACTCACTCCCTATGACGAGTACGTCCGAACCATGGAGTTGCACAGCCTGCAGCGCACCCTGTCCAGTGAAGACGTGGAAGTTCCCTTCCTTTACACATCACAGATCATGGAGCTGTACTTCGGAATGATCCGCGCCGAGTGGGAACTGGCGATGCGGCAGTTGCGGGCGGATGAGGTCGTGCATGCCGTCCAGACCCTTCGTCGCTCGATCTTCCACTTCGAGGCACTCAACGCCAGTTGGGCCTGCCTGCGCTGGCTGACGCCCATGGACTTCAACCGGTTTCGTGACCATCTCGGGGTCGCCTCGGGATTCCAGTCCTGGGCCTACCGGCACCTGGAGTTCCTCGCCGGACTCAAGGCCCGCACCCTCACGCGGGCATATGAAGGAAATCCGGACGTGTACGGCCCGCTTATGCAGACCCTGGAGTCACCGAGCCTGTACGACGAGGCCATCGCTGCCCTGGCCCGTCGTGGAATGGCAATCGATGCCGACAGGCTGGACCACGACTTTTCCGAGGCAGTCGCACATGATGACTCGGTCGAGCAGGCGTGGGTTGAGATCTACTCAACGCGCGAGATCGATGATGACCTGCGCATGCTTGCCGACGTGCTTGCCGACGTGGCCGAGGAATTCCAGGACTGGCGCCAACTTCACTTGCGTTCGGTACGCAGATCCATGGGTGCCAAGCCCGGCAGTGGCGGCTCCTCCGGCATGGACTGGCTTGAGAAGAGCCTGGCCCGGCCGATCTTCCCCGAGCTGTGGTCTGCCCGGACCCTGGTCTAGGACACTTCCCCCATGACGACATCGCAGGCGGCTCAGGAGCTCGATAGCTCAGTCGCCCGGAACCTCGACGAGCGGCCTGATCCGGCCTTTCGCCGCTCGGATTTCCTAATCCCCCAGGCCCAGGGTGGTGACTTCGCTGAGGTGGCGTACCTGGCCGGGAATTCCCTGGGCCTGCAACCTCGGGCAACCCGCCAGGAGTTGCTGGACGACCTCGATTCCTGGGCCGAGCATGCCGTGCACGGTCATGTGGAAGCATCGCGACCGTGGCTGCAGTACCACGCATTCCTCACGGAGCCCGCTGCCAGGCTCGTCGGAGCACTTCCCAGCGAGGTCGTCGTCATGAACTCCCTGACGGTGAACCTTCACCTGCTGATGGCGTCCTTCTACCGGCCGACTGCAGAGCGACACCGCATCGTGATCGAGGATTACTGCTTCTCATCCGACTCTTATGCCGTCCGCAGCCACGCCGCCTTTCGCGGATTTGACCCCGATGAATCGGTGCTGAGGCTGAAGCCCCGCCCCGGTGAGGACACCCTGCGCACCGAAGACGTCCTGGAGACCCTGCGAGCGGCGGGAGATTCGATTGCCCTGGTCCTGCTGGGCGGGGTCAACTACCTGACCGGGGAGTTTATGGACATTCCGGCTATCACCCGGGTTGGCCACGAGATTGGCGCGCTCGTCGGGTGGGATCTCGCCCATGCCGCAGGCAACGTCCCCCTCGAACTTCACGATTGGGACGTCGACTTCGCTGCCTGGTGCTCGTACAAGTACCTCAACAGCGGACCAGGTGCCCTCGCGGGCGCCTTCATCCATCAACGTCACACCGAGGACCGAACTATCCCGCGGCTCGAGGGCTGGTGGAGCACCCGTGAGTCGAGTCGGTTCGCCATGAAACCGATCAGCGACCCACCACCGACAGCCGATGCCTGGGCACTGTCAAATCCGCCCATTTTCGCAATGGGCCCGGTTCGGACCTCCTTGGCCATCTTCGACGGGGTCGGCATGCCAGCACTACGCACCCGGAGCCTGTCGCTGAGTGAATATCTGCGATCCCTGCTGGGCATTCTTGAATCAGCCGGCGCACTGACCATCGTGACCCCGGCCGAGCGGGCCAGGCGCGGAACTCAGGTCTCGATTCGAATTGCCGGAGATGCCGCCGACCTCACCGAACGGCTTCGGATGAACTGGGGGGTGGTCGCGGATGAGCGGAAACCCGACATCATCCGGCTGGCGCCCGCCGCGCTCTACTGCACCTTCCTAGACTGCTGGCGAGCGGCCGACGCTCTCTCCCATGAGTTAATCGGGCGCGGAATTGCTGAGGTGAGCACATGACCGTGCGCGCGGACCGTCACGTCGTGATCGTCGGAGCAGGCCTCGTCGGCTCCCTTCTCGCCTGCTACCTCGGTCGTCGGGGCTACGCGGTGGACGTCCACGAGCGTCGTCCTGACCCCCGCCTGGCAAGTTCGGAGCGCGGCCGGTCGATCAACCTGGCACTGTCCGAGCGCGGCATCGACGCTCTCCGCCGCGTTGGACTAGTCGACTCGGTCATGGCACCGGCGCTGCCGATGCACGGACGGATCATGCACGGCCGGGACAGCTCCCTCGCCTTCCAGTCCTACTCCGCGGACGGCAGTCGCGCGATCAACTCCATCGGTCGCGCGGCTCTTAACGAGACACTGCTGGACGCAGCGGAGTCGACAGGTGGAGTGCGGCTGCACTTCAATTCGCGCCTGGCTGCCCTCGACCTCGACAACCAAACGGCGACCTTCGATGTCGGCGATGAGGAGATGTCAATTCGGTACGAGGCTCTGATCGGTGCTGACGGGGGTGGCAGCGCCGTGCGCACGGTGCTGGTGGATGCCGGGCTGGTGAAGGTAACCGAGGACCTCCTCGACGCGGGTTACAAGGAACTCCACATCCCGGCGCGGGACGGCGACTTTGCCCTTGACCCCGACGCCCTGCACATCTGGCCCCGCGGGGGGTCGATGATGATCGCCCTGCCCAACCCGGACAAGTCCTTCACGTGCACGCTGTTCTGGCCCAAAGCTGACCTGACTCGGCTCGAGTCGCCGGCGGAGATCCTCGATCACTTCACGGCCGAATACCCGGACGCAGTCCCGCTGATGCCAACCCTGGTAGAGGACTTTCAGCACAATCCCGTCGGCCTCCTCGGCACGATCCACACCGACCCCTGGCAGGTTCAGGGCAGCGTTTCCTTGATCGGCGATTCCGCGCACGCGATCGTGCCCTTCTTCGGTCAGGGAGCGAACTCTGGGTTTGAGGACGTCGTCGAGCTCGATCGCTGCCTACAGGAGTCAGGGGACGACTGGAGCCGGGCCTTGCCCGCCTACCAAGAGCGCCGACAGGACAATGCGCGCGCCATTGCCCAGATGGCACAGGAGAACTTCGTCGAGATGCGCGACCGAGTCGGTTCGCGCGTCTTCCTGGCAACCAAGAAGTTCGAGCACGCCCTCGAGCGAGCCTTGCCGGGGACCTACCTATCTCGATACGAGATGGTCTCCTTCACCACGATCCCGTATGCCGAGGTACTCCAACGCGACGCCCGGCAGCGGCGAGTTGTCGTGGCCAGCCTCGGGATTGCCGCGCTGGGACTCATCGCGGTCGCCGCTGGAGCCGCCCACAAGATCAGTAGTCGTTCGTGAGTTCGCCGGACGCAGGCGGCGGCCCGCGAAGCGAGGTGCTTGCGCACAAGGCCACCCCACGCGGCGCCTACCCGCATGTGAAGGTTGTCGGTGACCTGGTCTTCGTCTCCGGGACGAGCAGCCGTCGGCCGGACAACACCATCGCCGGTGCGGACATCGTCGATGGGGTGACAGTCTTCGACGTTGCCGTCCAGACCAGGGCGGTCATCCAGAACATCGGTGAGATCCTGGAGGCCGTCGGGGCAAGCCTTGCTGACCTCGTCCAGGTCACCTGCTACCTCGTGGACATGACCGATTTCGATGCATACAACGCCGCCTATGCCGAGTACTTCAACGCGAGCAGCGGCCCGACACGCACCACGGTTGCGGTACGGGAGTTACCGCACCCGGATCTGCGGATTGAGATTCAAGCCATTGCCGTCCTAACCCAGCGAACGACACGAGGAAGAGGCAGACATGAGTGAGATCGCCACCCCACTTGACTTCGATGCATGGCTGGCCGAGAACGGGCCCCTGCTCAAGCCGCCGGTCGGCAACAAGGAGATCTTCCCGGGCCAGTCGGATTTCATCGTGATGGTGGTTGGCGGGCCAAATCAGCGCACGGACTTCCACGTTGACCCGTACGAGGAGGTCTTCTACCAACTCAAGGGCACCATGCACATCAACGTGATGACACCTGATGGTCCGCAGCGGGTGGAGATCAGCGAGGGCCAAATGTGGGTCCTGCCTCGCAACCTGCCGCACTCACCGCAGCGTCCGGAGGCCGGCTCGATCGGGCTCGTCTTCGAGCGGGTGCGAGAGCCCGGAACCCTCGAGCGCTTCCGCTGGTACTGCCCCACCTGCAATGCGGTCATCCATGATGTCGAGTTGCAGGTCACCAACATCGTCACCGACCTGTTGCCTGTGTTCGAGGCCTTCTATGCAAGTGAGCAGGCTCGGACCTGCAGCGCATGCGGCACCGTGCATCCGGGCAAGGGCTGACGGCTGACCCAGGCGACAAGTGACTTCTGCATGACATCGAAGGACGTGAACCCGGTCGTCGACGTGCACTCCCATGTCGTGCCCGCTGGGTGGCCGGACCTATCCGGACTCGGCCCGGGCCCCTGGCACTGGCTGCGAGTGGAATCAGCGCGCGAAGCAACGATCATGCTGGGGGAGTCTGAGTTCCGCCGAATCACCGACTCATGCTGGCTGGCTGACACCCGTCTCGCGGACATGGATGCGGACGGGGTCGACGTCCAGGTGATCTCACCCACCCCGGTCTTCTTCTGCTACGAGCGCGAGGCAGCGGCCGCCGCTGAGGTCGCGTCCATCTTCAATGACTTGTCCCTCGAGATCGCCGCCCAGGCACCCGAGCGATTCATCCCCTTCTGCCAGGTGCCCCTGCAGGACACCGATGCCGCCTGCGCCGAACTGGATCGGTCCATGGGCAATGGCCATCGCGGTGTCGAGATCGGCAACCACGTGGGGGACAGGAATCTCGACCACGAAGGAGTCGTCGCCTTCCTGCAGCACTGCGCCGCTACGGGTGTACCGGTTTTCGTTCACCCCTGGGACATGCCGAGCAGCCCGCGCCTGAACCGCTGGATGGGGCAGTGGCTGGTCGGGATGCCGGCCGAGACCCACCTTTCGATCCTCACCCTGTGCCTATCCGGGGCCTTTGATCGCCTTCCCGCGAGCCTGCGAATCGCCTTTGCCCACGGCGGAGGTTCCTTCGCATTCTGGGCGGGCCGGGCCGACAACGCCTGGCGACAGCGCCGTGATCTGGTTGGCGCGGACAGTGAGTATCCGCCGAGCCACTACCGCGACCGCTTCTATGTCGACAGCGTGGTCTTCGAGCCACCTGCGCTGCGGCTGCTCATCGATGTCATCGGAGCCGACCGCGTGCTGATGGGCAGCGACTACCCCTTCCCCCTCGGTGAGCGGCCCGCGGGTCAGGTAATCCGAGCTTCCGGGCTGGAACCAGCCATCGAGGCAGCACTCCTCGGCATCAATGCCGCGTCATTCCTCGGCGCTTGAAACAGCCTCTGACACGTGCACGCAGGTTGTGCGCATCAATAGGGCTGCTGTCCTGGCCCAGAGGCCGGAAAGTCCGATCGGCAGCGAGATTCGCGCTGCCGATCGGACTCTTGCCTTTTCGCCTGCCCAACGAGAAGCAGCCGTCCGGGCTTCTAGCCGCGGTCGTTCCTACTGCTGACGCCATTCCGGTGCGGAACTCGGATCGTTATTGACCTGAACCGATACTGGTGTGCCGTCTACCGTGGACAGGAAGTCAAAGGTGACAAAGACCGGCAGATTTGTCGTGTCAAGAAAGTCAAATCCCGACATGAAGCAGGTGATGTAGTCGCCGGGCGCGATTTCATTCTTCGTTCCGCAGGCCACACCGCTCGCTTTGATGGTGGAGCCGTCCTCGAGGGTTGCCGACATGTTGTCGAGATCGAAGGCGAACTGATCGAAGGCAACAGTTTCCGCGGTGTTGTTGGTCAGGTAGAGATTCACGCTGAAGTCTGCGGCCCACGCCTGGTACCCGTAGGTCCCGTCTGTTACCTCGGCTATCGACGCAACATCGTCAGAAGCCATTGCTTCGGGACTGGCCTCGTCGGCCATGCTCGACTCGACGGCGGGACCGCTCGACTCGACGGCGGAACTACTCGGCGCGGCAACGGACGCCGCCGGCGCCGCATCAGTGCCACCGCACGCCGTGGCCGCTAGGCCGACCGACCCGAGAACTACCAATAAGGGCGCAGTACTTCGCGCCAGACTGCTGAACATGTAGACCCTCTCTACGGACACTTTGTGGACGACATGCACGGTGCCACCCGTGATGCCAATTCAGTTAGCCACAGGCGAGAACGGGGTATCCGTACCCCACATTGGAAGCGAGTCTCATGACTGGCCGGAATTCCAGCCCCCGATGTGCCCTTAAGGCCAACCCGGTGAGCGAGGGGCGGGAACACTCAGCGATGCACCGCCCGTCGATTGCCACTGGACTAGCCTGTTCCAGTGCCAACGCAGCCTTCATCGACCAGCCCAGCCGCCCCCACATCCGCCCCCCGGCGAGGTGTGCTGACCGGGCGCTGGCGCCTTATCGTCGCCAGCTCCCTGATGCTGTTCGTGCAGTTGGCCCTGATCCGGTGGTCCGGGGCGAACCTGGTGAACCTCTCCTACTTCTCGAACCTGATCCTGCTCGCTAGCTTCCTGGGGATTGGCCTGGGCTTCCTGCGCTCCCGCAAGCCCCGTGACCTTGGCCCCTACGTTCCGCTCGGGCTGCTGGTCGTCGTCGGCTTCATCATGGCCTTCCCGGCCCGGATTGAGGCCTCGTCCACTGAGCTGATCTTCTTCAATGACGTAAGCCCCACCGGCCTACCGGGCTGGGTCTCGCTACCGCTGGTCTTCATCGTCATCGCGGGGACGATGACCGGCTTTGGGGAGATCACCGGCCGGGCCTTCCGCGAGTTTGCGGCCCTGGATGCGTACCGCTGGGACATCGTCGGATCAATCGCCGGAACACTGCTTTTCACCTTCGTGTCTTTCATGCGCGCACCCTCGTGGATCTGGCCGCTCGTAACCCTCGTCGCCCTGTGGGCGCTCTACGGATTCGCGCTGCCGTGGGTATCGCGGCTGGCTATGTTCGCAATCATCGGCCTACTCGTCTTCGAGTCGGCCTCGGCAGGGATCTCCTGGTCGCCGTACTACAAGGTTGACACCGCCACATACGTCGACAAGACCGTTGGCGAGTTCACCACGATCCAGGTCAACGGGATCCCGCATCAAAACGTGATGGACGCCCAGCAGCGGCTCAAGGCGGAGCCGATGTACCAGCGCCCGTATGAGCGAGCTGTCGATAACCCGCTGAACGATGTACTCATCGTGGGGGCTGGCACCGGAACCGACGTCGCCCTTTCCCTCATCAAGGGCGCCAAGCACGTCGATGCCGTCGAGATCGATCCGCGGATCCAGCAGATCGGGTCCGAGATCAATCCGAACAAGCCGTACTCCGACCCTCGGGTCGACGTCCACATCAACGACGGTCGAGCCTTCTTGTCCGGCTCCGACAAGAAGTACGACCTGATCCTGTTCGCACTTCCCGACTCGCTGACCCTGGTCTCCTCAGGTGCGAGCCAACTCCGGCTCGAGTCCTACCTCTTTACCCGCGAGTCGATTACTGCCGTCCGGGACCACCTCACCGAGGACGGCGTTTTCGCGATGTACAACTACTACCGAGAGCCGTGGCTGATCAATCGGCTTGCTGGGACGTTGGACGAGGTCTTCGGACATCAGCCGTGCCTCGACACCTTCACGGCTGTTCAGTCCCTCGCGGTGATCACCGTCGGGAAGAACGCTGACAACGCGGTGTGCGCCGAGGGTGCCATCTGGGATCGTGCTGCAGTCGCGGCCGCCGGCTTCGACACACCCGCCCCCGCCCACGACGACCGGCCGTTCCTCTACCTCAAGGAGCGCAGTGTCCCGCCGCTCTACCTAATCGTGATCGGGCTCATCCTGCTGGTCTCGGCCTTGGGCATCCGGTTCCTCGGCGGGCCATTCCGCACCATGGTCGGCTACACCGATCTGTTCTTCATGGGAATGGCCTTCCTGCTTCTCGAGACGCGCTCGATCACCACCTTCGCCCTGCTCTTCGGCACAACCTGGCTGGTGAATGCGTTCGTATTCGCTGGCGTGCTTGTTGCCGTCCTGCTCGCAATCGAGACCACGGCAAGGCTGAGGAAACCCATCCCGAGACCGGCAATCATCACCGCGCTGTTTGTCAGCCTGCTGGTCGCCTTCCTCATCCCCAATGAGTCACTGCTGGCGCTGCCCTTCCCGATCAGGCTGACAGTTGCAGTTGCACTGGCCTTCGCGCCGATCTACTGCGCCAACCTGCTGTTTACATCCCGCTTCAGGGAGGCGGGCGATCCAACCGCCGCGTTCGCAGCCAACCTGTTCGGGGCCATGATCGGTGGCTGCCTCGAATACCTCAGTCTCGTCCTCGGCTACCAGTACCTGATCATTGTCGCGGCGCTGCTGTACCTCGTTGCCGTGTTGGTTGGCCAGCGGGCGATCCGGGCGAAATCATCGAGTGCTTCCCTGCCAACCAGTTGACAGTCCGACGCATCACTACGCTTCATGATGCGTCGCGGTGATGCTAAGGAGCCGAGGCAAGCATCATGGTCTCCAGCAATCC
>JAULZL010000154.1:0-2472 GCA_032117355.1 Candidatus Nanopelagicales bacterium | reverse complement strand
CGGCCAGTGCCGAAGTCGATTGATCGCGCGCTCATCGATCGAGTTCATCAGGCGGGCGGCCTTGTGTACCGAACCCACGGCCTTGGCTACCTGTATGTCCGCCGGGGTGAGGGTCACACGGCGTTGGCCCGCGACGAGCACTTCCTGACGAAGACGGTCCAACGCTGGCCCGGACTGCTGCAGCACGAAGTCTTCGGAACGGCGGCATCGTCATGACAATCCCTACTCCTGCTCGCGACGATGCTCCACGAGTTTCCGTGATCATGCCCGTGCTCAATGAGGAGCGACATCTCGACCACGCGGTTGAACGGATTCTTGCTCAGGACTACACGGGGGAGATCGAGGTTGTCATCGCGGTCGGGCCATCAGCCGATGGCACCCATGCGGTCGCCGATCGGCTGGTGCGCGAGCGGGCCAACGTCCGCGTCGTCGACAACCCGACCGGCAAGACTCCCGCGGGCCTCAACGCGGCCATCGCGGCGTCTACTGGCGAGGTGATCGTGAGGGTTGATGGCCACGCGATGATCCCGTCCGACTATGTAGCGGTTGGCGTCACGACATTGGCTGCCACCGGAGCGGACAATGTCGGCGGCATCATGGCGGCCGAGGGCACGAATGACTTCGAGCGCGCTGTTGCGCGAGCCATGACCTCGAAATTCGGCGTCGGAGGAGCCTCATTTCACGTCGGCGGTGAGCCCGGCCCAGCCCTGACGGTGTACCTCGGCTGCTTTCGACGTAAGGCACTGGATCGGGTTCACGGCTACGACGAGTCCATGGAGCGTGCTCAAGACTGGGAGATGAACCTGCGCATTCGCCAGACGGGCGGAATCGTGTGGTTCACCCCAGATATGCGGGTCACATATCGCCCGCGTCACACGGTGCGGGCGCTTGCGCGCCAGTATCACGACTATGGCCGCTGGCGACGCGAGGTCGCTCGGCGCCACCCGGAGACGGTTTCGGTGCGCTACCTGGCTGCCCCGGTAACGGTGGCGGGTATTTGCCTTGGGTTCCTGATGGTTGCGACAGGATTCGCGCTCGGATTGCCATGGCTCAGCGGCTTGGGCCTGATGGCTCCTGCCCTGTACGCGTCGGCCAACATCGCAGCGTCTGCACTGAGCGCCCGAACCGCACCAAGGTTGGGCCTTGCGGCGGCACGATGGCTGCCGATCGTGTTCGCAACGATGCACTTCTCCTGGGGTTTGGGCTTCCTGCGAGGTGGGGCGGTACGAGGTTCGCGCTTTCGCAGGGAGGCAGCACCTGGTGAGCCCGTCGCTGGCGACGCATCGCGAGTCGATCACCTGGACGGCGCGTGATCAGTCGCCCGGCCTGGCTCACGTCCCGGCAGGAGCGCCGTGGGGCTAACAGCCGACGGGGCGGCGAGACCGCTGAGGTGAGTTCGCTGCCATCCCTGCGGTGGTCCGTGGTGGTGGCCGCTCCGGGTGGGCAGGCCAAGGAGCAATGGGGGGATACCTGGTTCGCCAGGGATCTCGTCACCTCACTGCGCTCCCTGGGGCAGCGGGCTCGCGTCGTTACGCGCTCAGGTGCAGAGTCCCCTGAGCGAGACGAGGACGATGTCGTTCTCGTGCTACGCGGACTGCGCAGGGTTCAACCGCGCCGAAGCAGTGGTACCACCTGGCTCCTCTGGGTGATCTCGCACCCGGATCTCGTTGGGAAAGAGGAGGCGGCATCCTTTGATGCCGTCTTCGCAGCCAGTTCGAATTGGGCTCGCGGCCGCGAGTTGGGCGCAGAGCCTCTTCTCCAGGCAACCAATCCCTCGCGATTCAATCCGGCGGCTGCCCCGGCCGAATCCGGGGCTCGAGTTCTCTTCGTTGGGTCGAGCCGCGGAGAGATGCGGCCGATCGTGAGGGATGCACTCGAAGCCGGAGTCGATGTCACGCTCTACGGAGTCGGGTGGCAGGAGTTGATCGATCCGGCTTGCATCGCCGGAGAGTTTCTGCCGAATGACGAGTTGCCCGCCGCATACGCCAGCGCAACGGTCGTGCTGAACGACCACTGGGCAGACATGGCCAAGCAGGGCTTCCTGTCGAATCGCTTATTCGATGCCGCTGCGACCGGCACCCGGGTGCTCAGTGATGAGGCGGTGGGATTGCAGGACATTCTTGGCGACGTGGTGCGGACCTACCGAAGCGTCGAAGAACTGCGCGAGATTCTGGTGGATCCTGCCGCAGCCTTTCCGAGTCACGAGGTGCGCTTGCAGGCGGCGCAGCGCATTGCCCGTGATGAAAGTTTCGATGCGCGCGCTGCCGTTCTGGTGAATCGAGTACTCGCCATGCGAGGTCTCGCATGAGCGTGCCCGACGTCAGCATCGTGTTGATCTGCTTCAACGACGCTGGGCGCCTGCCGCGAGCCCTTGACTCCCTGCGCGACCAGACCCTTCGAAACATCGAGATCATCGTGGTCGACGATGCATCGACTGACACCACGCCGATGGTGATGCGCGAGGCAATGGAA
>JAULZL010000153.1:0-42788 GCA_032117355.1 Candidatus Nanopelagicales bacterium | reverse complement strand
TGGGCATGGGTGAGGACGATTCTCTGGACGTCCACGGGGGTCTTGCCGAGGGCGGCGAGGCCGCGAACGATCCGGGCAGGCGCTGTGCGCAGGCCGCAGTCAACGAGGGTGATGGAGCCATCTGCCTCGCTGAAGGCAAATGAGTTGATGAAATCGCCGAGGAGCGGAATCCGGTGCACGCCGGGCGCAAGTTGAATGATGGGGGCTGGCACGTCACAAGGGTATGACCCGTAGGGTCGCGGGATGCGCTTCCATGAGTCCGTCGTGGACCTGATCGGTAACACTCCGCTGGTACGGCTGCGCTCGGTGGTGTCCGGTGCCGCCTCTGGCCCTCTGGTGCTGGCCAAGGTGGAGTACCTGAACCCGGGCGGGTCCGTCAAGGATCGAATTGCCTCGCGGATGATCGATGCCGCCGAGCGCGATGGGCTGCTGAAGCCCGGGGGAACGATCGTTGAGCCGACCAGCGGCAATACGGGGGTTGGCCTGGCCCTGGTTGCTCAGCAGCGCGGTTATTCGTGCGTATTCGTCTGCCCAGACAAGGTCAGCGAAGACAAGCGCAATGTGTTGAAGGCTTACGGCGCGCGGGTCGAGGTTTGCCCGACCGCGGTTGACCCGGACGACCCCCGTTCGTACTACTCGGTGAGTGATCGCCTTGCCCGTGAGATCCCCGGTGCCTGGAAGCCAGACCAGTACTCCAATCCCAACAACCCACGATCACACTACGAATCGACCGGCCCTGAGTTGTGGGAGCAGACCGAAGGCCGGATCACTCACTTCGTCGCCGGTGTCGGGACGGGCGGCACGATCTCCGGGACGGGACGCTTCCTTAAAGAGGCAAGTGGTGGACGGGTCCGGGTTATTGGCGCAGATCCGGTCGGGTCGGTCTACTCGGGTGGCTCGGGTCGGCCCTACCTCGTCGAAGGGGTGGGCGAAGACTTCTGGCCAGACGCCTATGACCGTACCGTCTGCGACGAAATCATCGCGGTGAGCGACCGCGAGTCCTTCGACATGACGCGGCGAATGGCTCGCGAGGAGGGCTTGCTCGTCGGTGGCTCCTGCGGGATGGCGGTGGTTGCGGCCCTGAATGTCGCGGCTCGAGCCGCGGCGGATGATGTCGTAGTGGTTCTGCTGCCGGATAGTGGCCGCGGGTATCTGTCGAAGGTCTTCAATGACGACTGGATGCGCGGATACGGCTTCCTGCCTGCAGACGGGGAGCGCTCCGTTGGCGACATCCTGCGCGGGAAGTCAGGCGGGATGCCGCCCTTCGTCCACACCCACCCAACCGAGACGATTCGCGATGCAATCAACATCCTGCGCGAGTTCGGCGTCTCGCAGATGCCGGTCGTTCGCGCCGAGCCACCTGTCATGGCTGCTGAAGTCGTTGGCTCGGTTGTCGAGCGCGATCTCCTTGATGCCCTGTTCACCGGCCGTGCCCAGCTGGCCGACGCCGTGGAGTCGCACATGTCCACCTCGCTACCAATGGTGGGTTCGGGGGACAACGTGCACTCGGCCGTTTCAGCCCTGCAGATGGCGGATGCGCTTGTCGTCATCGATGACGGCAAGCCTGCGGGCGTGCTGACCCGGCAGGATCTACTGGGCTACCTCGCTGGCTGACGGCAGGGCTGGCAGCGCCAGGCCGGTGTTGGCGTGGCAGCGGTAGCCGTTTGGATTCTTGTAGAGGTACTGCTGGTGGTATTCCTCGGCGAGGTAGTACGGCTCCTCGTCTGCTCGACCGATCTCGGTGGTGATTTCGGGGTACCCGCGCTCGGCGATCACTGCGGCATAGGCATCGCGGGTGGCCCCGGCGATGGTTCGCTGCTCGTCAGTCGTCACGTAGATCGCGCTGCGGTATTGGGTCCCGACGTCATTTCCCTGGCGGTAGCCCTGGGTCGGATCGTGGTTCTCCCAGAAGGCCTTCAGGATGTCGTAGGTGCTGATCTTGGCGGGGTCGTACGCAATGGAAACCGCCTCGGTGTGGCCGGTAAGTCCCGAGCAGACCTCTTCGTAGGTGGGATTGGTACTGAAGCCACCCTGATAGCCCACGCTGGTGGAAACCACGCCGGGCATCCGCCAGAAGATCTCCTCGGCCCCCCAGAAGCACCCCATGGCGAGGTAGATGCGGTCGGCTCCGGGCCACGGGCCACGTAGGGAGGTCCCGAGGACGGCATGGACGTCACCCACCTCGAAAATCGGGGTGGGGTGACCTGGCAGTGCCTGGTTGGCCTGGATCATTCGTGACTTCGCTCCGAATCCGAACATGTCCCTAGGCTACGTGCCATGGACGAACGCGAAAGTCGAGATTCTTGGGACGGATTCCAGACGAGGGCAATCCACGCCGGTCAGGAGCCGGATCCGCTGACTGGCGCGGTTGTCCCCCCGATCTACCAGGTCTCGACCTACGCGCAGGACGGCGTTGGCGGACTACGCGGCGGATACGAGTACTCCCGCAGTGCGAATCCCACCAGGACGGCCCTCGAGGAATGCCTGGCAGCCCTGGACGCCCCCGGCTTCCCCGACGCGCAGGCACTCGCCTTTGCCTCGGGGCTGGCAGCCGAGGACACCCTGATCCGGGCGGTCTGCCGGCCCGGTGACCATGCCGTCATCCCCGATGATGCCTACGGAGGCACGTACCGATTGTTCTCGAAGGTGGCGGGCCCGTGGGGAGTCGATCACACCCCGGCACCGGTTTCCGACCCGGTGGCCGTTGCGGCCGCGGTCATCCCCGGCCGGACCAAGATCATCTGGGTCGAGACGCCGACGAATCCGCTACTCGGCATCGCCGACATTGAGGCGCTTGCCGAGGTGGCCGCGGATGCGGGGGCCCTGCTCGTCGTCGACAGCACCTTCGCCTCGCCTTACCTCCAGCAGCCGTTGCGGCTGGGGGCCGACGTGGTCGTACACAGCACCACCAAGTACCTCGGGGGCCACAGTGATGTGATCGGTGGCGCGCTGGTGGCGAAGGACCCGGAGTTGATCTCCCGGCTGCGCTTCCACCAGAACGCCATGGGTGCAGTGCCCGGTCCGTTCGACAGCTGGCTCGTCTTACGCGGCATCAAGACCCTCGGAGTTCGGATGGACCGCCACTGCGCAAACGCGCGAGTGATTGCCGAGATGCTGCTCAATCACCCGGCTGTCTGCGAAGTGATGTGGCCGGGCCTTGCCATGCATCCTGGCCATGACATCGCCAAGAGGCAGATGCTCGACTTCGGCGGCATGGTTTCCTTCCGCCACGCCGGCGGCGAGGACGCCGCCCTGCGCACCTGCGCACGGACGAAGGTCTTCACCCTGGGCGAATCCCTCGGGGGAGTCGAGTCGCTGATCGAGCATCCCGGCCGGATGACCCATGCGTCCGCGGCCGGAAGCGCCCTCGAGGTCCCCGCCGATCTCGTCCGCCTATCGGTTGGCATCGAGACAATTGAAGACTTGGTTGCCGACCTGGATCAGGCCCTCAGCGAGTAGTGCGGGCGTGGCACGTGATTCGCGGCGGCTGTGATCCGCAAGACATATAGGTCTCAACAAGTCAGAAATACTCCAGGGGTGACCGTGACGGGAGCCCTTGCCCGAACGAGGTCTCGACTCGGTCTCACACAGGTGCAAGCCGCCGGGCTCCTCGGCACGAGTCGGGCAAACGTCAGCGCCTATGAGCGGGGCCGCCTGCAGGCTGGCCGCGACCTGGGTGAGCGAATCGCGGCTTTTGCCGACCTGCCGATGTCATCGGCGTATGCCCACGGGTGGCCGGGAACTCTGGCCAGCACGACCGCCGACCTTCGCGCCGACCTTCGCCGGAAGCAGCGGGATGTCGACATGCTGTGCCATGTCATCCAGGCGTCGGATGACTTCGCCCGCCTCGAGGCTAAGGAGGATCGGGGATTCTTCCTTGCCTCCCCGGGCAGCACCGGCTCAAGACGATGGGATGCACTGATCGCAGCCCTCGCGGTCGAGTTGTGCCGTCGCTCTGGGCTCGACCGCACCCCATCCTGGACCCGTCAACCCGGTCGCTATCTGGACCACACCTGGTGGGTCGGGGCCGCCGGTGATGTCGAGTCACTTCGAGCACTCGTCCTGTGGGATAGTCCGTCCGCTTTTCGGGTGCGAGGGGTAATGCTGGGTCGCCAGCTCCTCGCGTCCGCATGAACGGCCTGTTCGACCGTGAGCGCATCGTGTCCCTGCTCGGTGAACTTGCGCACCGTCTCCATGCGGACGGACTGGAAGCCGAGCTCTACGTCGTCGGCGGCACGGCGATGGCCCTTGCCTACGACCGGATGCGCGTCACGCGCGACATCGACGCCGTCGGGCAGCCCATGGAGGCCATCGATGAGGTCGCTCGACGGATGGCCGACGAGCACCGTGATCTTGCACCGGATTGGCTGAGTAACCGGGTGCTGCCCTTGCTGCCCCGGGAGTTCGATCACGATCGCATTGAAGCCTTCTCCTGGCCCGGTCTGAGCGTGAACATCGCATCGCCGAAGCGTCTGCTGGCCATGAAGGTCCCAGCGGGGAGATACGACCGTGACGTGCAGGACGTCTGGATCCTCTGCCAAGTTCTCGGCATTGATCATCTGCGGCAGGTGTGGCCCGAGTCCGTCACAGTGAACTGAGTTACGGGAAGCTGGGGCTCGAAATCTGACGGCTCAGAAGATTGGACCCCGAGTCCACCTACTCAATGCGGTGCCTCGGGACTGGATTCCCTTAGTGTCAGGCTCCGGTTCGAGGTGGGACCAGTTCCGGCTAGCTTCTTGCCTTTCTAGCTGCGAAGCTGCGAACCGTGGGGGTTCAGTTCGCGCGATTCGTGCGGTCGAGCGTGACCTCTGAAGAAGGTCTCGAGCTGCTCGCCGTTGACCTCCTGGCTGAACAACTTGTTGGCCACCTGACCGCTCACGATGAGGAAATCGGGGCCGCTCATGTCCATGGTGCGCAAAGCAGTGTGATTCAGTCGATCGTCGCCGTACTTCTCCGTGATCGACTCGGGTTTGAGGAGGAGGTGATCCTGACGCCCGAGGATGGCTTCGTTACTTCTGCCCGGCCCGACTTCTTCTACCGGATGGATTCTGGGCGAGGTGTGCTGGCCGAGGTTGAGCGCGGAGGAACGGTGAACAATAACCACGACTTGAAGGACCTTTGGAAGGCTCACATTTCACCTGATGCCCAGCATCTGTTCCTGATCGTTCCGAACGCCAATTGGACGCCACAGGGGACTCCTCGCGAGCGGCCGTTCAAGCGCGTCACCAATCGCTTGGCGGCCTTCTTCGGTGACCCACGTCGGGAGATTGACATTGTCAGCCTTCATGTCTTCGGATACGGCGACAACGAACACGAGTCCTGAGCGTCCGTCCGGTATGCCCATTGACGTTGACAGGCGGCACCACCAATGTGTGGCGAGCAATAGCTGAGCGAGAGAGCGGATGCCATGGCGAAGTCGGTGCTGGGTGGTTCAGGTCGGCAGGCCAGTGCTGGAAGGGCTTACCTTCTTCGCGGTGATGTCTACGTGCGCCGCGGTTTGGCCTGTCTGCATAGACCGCAATGCAGACAACTCCCAGGAGCATGACATGGCTAAGTTGAGGATCCGGGGGCTCGATGACCACGTCCGAGACTGACTCCAAGTGCGTGCGGCGACGCACGGACGCCCCATGGAAGCCGAGGTGCGGACCATTCTCATCGATGCGGTCTCGTCGCCGAGTGTGCGCGGCCTCGCCGACATCCTCCTAGGGATGCGCGACGCCCTTGCGGGGGAACAACTCAGCATTCCGGCTCGTACCGGTGAGGAACATGTAGACAACCCGTGCGACCTAGGCCACTCGCAACACACGTGACTTCGAGGGTCTCGGCCTCGAACTGCTCGACCCCTGAGTTGCCGCCTCGGTCTAGACGCGGTGTGGCCCGCCCGAAGCTAGTTGGGCATCGAATCGGCAACGCGGCAGGACGGACCAGTGCAGGCGACCAGCGCAGCCAGCTGCGCCGAGAGCTTTTCGAGCAGCGCGGGACTGGCCTCCCCGATGGCGTTGTTGATCTCGTATGGATCGGTGGCGTGATCGAAGAACTCCCGTGAGCCGTCCTCGTACTCCACGTAGAGGTAGCGCTCGGTGCGCATTGCCTCAAACTTCGGCGGCTTGAATGCCTCGAAGTCGGGGTCACCCGGATCTGATTCGCCGAGGCTCTCGGTAAGGATGCCCGTGCGCCAGTCGGCACCGTTCGACCCGCGCAGGAACGGCACTAGCGAGCGCCCGTCGGCCCATTCGGGCACAGCTGCCTTGAAGAGTTCTGTGAAGGTGGGAGCGAGGTCAATCGTGGAGGTCATACCGGTCACCGAGGAGCCAGGTATGGCTCCCGGGCCGATCATCAGCAACGGCACCACGGTGTCCTCGCGATAAGGAGTTCGTTTCCCCAGGGGGAGCCGCCGGGTTACCGCGTGGAACCCGTTGTCGGAAGTCACCACGACGAGGGTCTCCGCGAGTTTCCCTGAATCCTTGAGGGTCTTCAGGACGGCATCGACGGCATCGGCGATCGACTCCGCAGACCTCACGCGGTTGCGCCACATCGAGTCATACCTGTCGAGGCGTGACTGGCCCAGGCTGAGTCTGCTGGCTCGCCAAGCCGGCTCGTTTAGACCGCGTGCGTTGTATGTCGGGTTGCGTGGGACGGTTACGGTCCCGTTTGACTTCTTGTGACGGGGTGCGATCGGCGCTGGCATGTGCGGGTTCATGAGGGACAACTCGGCGAAGAAGGGCGAGGTTGCTGTTTTGATGTAGTCCGTCGTCTTGGCCGTGAGCACGTCAGCAAGGAAGTCCTGCGGCTTCTTGCCGTACTTCACCAGCCGACCATCATCGTTCAGCGTGTAGCCATAGCCGCGGTACGCGGCCGCCTGAGTTACCGGAACCGCCCAGCGATCCCAGCCTGGCGGCACGTAAGTGCGAGTCGGTGCCCCATCGGGGTAGTCATTGAGGTACTTGCCGAAGAAGGCTGTCTGCACATTCGCCTTCTTCAGCCAGACCGGCAGGCAGTCCCGCTCCTCCCCGAGGGAGTAGAACGTGGGCCAGCCACCGCCGGACTCCACGACATTGGAGATAACCCGATGGTTGTGGACGTACTGGCCGCGGAATATCGACACGCGAGATGGGCAGCAGAGCGAGTCGGTGACGACATGGCTGGTGAAGGTCATCGCTGAGTCCTGCAGGGCCTTCAGGCGAGGCACCTGGTTGAACGTCTCCCAGTCGAGGTCGTCGGCAAGGATCATGACGACGTTCTTGATGGACGGCGCTGGGCCGAGGGGCTGAGCAGCCGAGGCAACCTGACCGACGGGTTCCTTTGTCGTGCCGACCGGGCTGGTGCGGGTCGAGTCGCTGGCGCTGCTCGCCGCACTGACCGAGAGTGCATGCCATGTCAGCCCGCCCGCGACGCCGATGATCGCCAGGATCGTGATGACGGCGGTCACCGGAACCTGCCACGCGGGCTTGCTTGGCAGGTCAGTCACCGTCTCACTCTCCTCACGTGCTCGGATGGGCCGACTCTCCAGCCGCCGGGCGACGCAAGGTTTCGGGCATCGCGAGTACCACGATAACCGCTATGGCCGCCAGGGCCGAACCGACTGCAAAGGCCCAGTCGAAGTCCAGGAGGTCGACGAGCAGGCCGGCAAGCAGGGGCCCAGCCACCGCCCCGACGTCCGCCATCATCTGGAAGGTCGCCACCACGATCCCGCCGCGGCGACCGCCCATGACGTCACCGACGACCGCCGCAGGCGCGGAACCAAGGAAGGCGGCGGCGGCTCCCTGAACCGTCATCGCGACCAGGAACAGCACCAGCCCGGCGACCGCTGCTGTCCCGAGGGTGTTCGTTGCCAGGTCGGCCGCAGTGAGGATTCCCATGCCGATCGTCAGTGCCACCGTGCCGATGATGAGCGCCTTCCGGCGGCCTGCGGTGTCCGCCATTCGGCCAGCGGGCAGGAGGAGCACGGCCTGCACGATGGCTGCGAGCAGGAAGCCGATGCCGCTGATGGAGGGTCCGCGCAGCAGCCCCTCGGTGACAAACAGCGGCACGATGGAAGCACGCAGTCCGAAGGCAACGAATCCGGTCACCAAGTTAACCGTGAGAGCCGCGCGATACGCGCCGTCGTGCAGGGCGGCCCAGAGGGCCTCCCGGGAGTTGGCCTGCCCCTTGGAGACTTCTTCCTCCCGCTCCCGAAGTCGCGCCTTGGCGAGGAAGACCAGGGTGACCGCCGCTGCTGCTGCAAGGGTGACGGCATAGACGAAGAAGGGTGCGCGGATCGACCAGGCCACCACCAGGCCACCCAATGCTGGGCCGGTGACCCCGCCGAAGAGGAATCCGCCCTGGTACGCACTGGCGGCCCGTCCGCGCTGAGCCGGCTCCACCACCCGTAGGAGCAGGGCAAGGGCGGAGACAGTGAACATAGAGGATCCCAGGCCGCCGATCCCGCGGAGCACGAGCAGTTGCGGAAAGCTCTGCGAGAAGCCGGCGGCCGCGCTGGAAACGGCCACAATGATGAGGCCGGTCGCCAGGACGCCCCGCTCGCCCCAGCGATTCACCATCGCGCCGGCCGGAGGTGCGCTGATGAAACGAACGAGGGCGAAAACCGCGATGACCGAACTGGCCTGCAGAATGCTGACGTCGAATTCGCGGGCAAAAACCGGCAGGGCTGGGGCCAGGATCCCGAAGCCGAGGGCGACGCAGAAGGCGATTGCTGACAGCACCGCAACCTCGCGAGGAAGGTCGCGAAGGAGGGGGGATCGGCGGATGGCCTGCTTGATCGTCAACTCCTCGCGTGCACGACGCAGGGTCAGTGGTCTAGTGCACTCTATCCTCGCCAGCACCGGGCACGGTGTGGGCTGAACGCGGGGGTCGCCGGGGTTGCGGGGGTTGAGGCGGTCGTCGAGATCACCGAGATCGCCGAGATCGCCGAGATCGCGTCGCGCGCAGTATCCCCATAGAAGGGTCAGGGAGCACGTGAGGAGGCTTGATGGTCCGCGACTCCAGTCGGACGGTGGTCTATTCCGTCGAGGACGCTTGGTCCAACGCCCTCGATCGGGGCGGACGACTGGATTTCTTCGGCTCCTCCCTTCATGTACCGACCCAGCGAGTCTTCGGCGACCTCGCCACGATGCAGCGATACACCGATCACTGGATAGGGGTGGCGCGATTGGGCGCCTTTCCCGGAATCAGCGACGTCCGGCTTCGTCCGCGGCGAGGTGCCCGCAAGGCGCACTACGAAAGGGGCGGTGTCATCGCGATTCCGATGGAGTCCCCGTGGGCCTGCCGGGAGTCGGTCGTTCTGCATGAGGTGAGCCACCACCTGGTGATGTCCGAATCTGACTCACCGCACCGCGCGACACCAGGTGACCCGTCACATGGCCCGCACTTCCTGGGTGCCATGTGCTGGCTGGTCGAGGAGGCGCTTGGCCCGGAAGCGGCCCTGCTCCTGCGAACGGGCTATCAGGGTTCCGGGTTGGAGGTTAGAGGTGTCAATTGAGCGGATTTCCGCCCTGCTGGCCAAGGCGGAGCGAACAGATAATGAGCATGAGGCTGAGGCCTATCTAATGAAGGCCCAGGCCATTGCCACGGCCACGAGCATTGATCTGGCAATGGCACGCGCCGCGACTGCCCGGCGGGAGGCCAGACAGCAGCCACAGACCCGCACCACGACGATCGGCGAGAAGGGCCGGCGGGCCAATCAGCACCTCATCGCCCTTTTCATCGCGATTGCCCAGGCCAACGATGCTCGGGTTGATATCGCCTCGAACTCGACCTTCGTCCTGTCGTACGGCATGCCGGGGGATCTCGATGTGATCGAGGCGATGTACTCATCGGTCGCGGTTCAGATGATGACCGCTGCGCAAGGCTGGGTATCCGTCGGGTCATGGCGGCAGGAGTCCTACATCTCGGTTCGGCGGATCTCCGGGCGCTCCCGGCAGTCCGTCAAGCCGCACACCGCCTACACGGCTCGGGTTGCCTTCTACCGCGGCTACGTCGACCGGATCCGCGAGCGGCTCGAGGAAGCCCGATCCCAGGCCATGGTCTCGGATACCGCCAGTCATCCGCCGAGGCCGGGCCAGGATCGGTCGCTCGTGCTGAAGGCGAAGGCGGACGAGATCCGCGAATTCCACCAGGCGACCTCCCAGGCCCGGGGCTCCTGGGGCGGCTACTCCGGGTCCATGCGCGGCGACCGCGGTACCGCTACAAAGGCTGGCCGGCAGGCGGCATCCCTGGCCCGGCTCGCCGCAGCGCGCGGCCTCCCCGGCAAGTCCGCCGTGGAAGGATCCTGACGTGACCATCAGCCCAGGAGAGATCGACGAGGCGGCCGCTGTTCTCCGTGGTGTCATCCGGGAGATCCCGGTGGCCGGTGCCCGGTGGCTCAGCGATCGGGTTGGCGGGCCCGTCGTACTCGTGCCGGAGAACCTGCAGCGAGCCGGCTCCTTCAAGATTCGTGGGGCTTATAACCACATGTCCCGATTGACGCCGCAGGAGCGCGCGAACGGGGTCGTGGCTGCCAGCGCCGGAAACCATGCCCAGGGCGTGGCCCTGGCTGCGCAACTCCTCGGCATTGAAGCAACGGTGTTCATGCCTGAGGGCGCCACGATTCCCAAGGTTCAGGCGACAAAGGCCTATGGCGCCCATGTCCGCACCGCGGGTGCAACGATTGACGAGGCGCTTCATGCGGCCCGAGCCTTTGCGGAGCAGACCGGGGCCGTTCTCATCCATCCCTTCGACCATCGACACGTGGTGGCTGGGCAGGGCACCCTCGGCCTGGAGATCCTCGAGAAGGTGCCGGACGTCAACACGATCGTGGTGTGCACCGGGGGCGGTGGGCTCCTGGCTGGGGTGGCACTTGCGGTGAAGTCCCGCCGGCCACACGTGCGCATTGTCGGGGTTCAAGCGGAGCAGGCGGCCGCGTACCCAGCATCCTTGGCGGCCGGTCATCCGGTGCCTCTGGAGCGGATGACCACGATGGCTGACGGCATCGCCGTTGGGCAGCCTGGCGAGATCCCGTACTCGATCGTGGCGGACCTCGTGGATGAGATCCGGGTGGTGTCTGAAGAGGACATCTCACGTGCCGTGCTGATGCTGCTTGAGCGGGCCAAGATGCTGGTCGAGCCGGCGGGTGCTGCCGCGACGGCCGCTGTAATGGCCGCCCCGGGTGACTTCGCTCCTCCGGTTGCCGTCGTCCTCAGCGGCGGCAACGTCGACTCCCTCATCCTGATGCGGATCATTAGGCATGGCCTCGCGGCCGCGGGCCGCTACCTGTCGATCGTGGCTCGGGTTCCTGACCGACCTGGATCCCTTGCCCAACTCCTGAATGAGATTCAGGCCATGGGGGCAAACGTCGTAGACATCGAGCACAACCGCATTCATCCCGATCTCGGGGTCGACGAGGTTGATATCGCCGTTCAGGTCGAGACACGTGGTGTTGAGCACTGTGAGGAGGTGCGACGGTCACTGGCAGAGCGCTACCGACTGCTGTCCGATCGGTGACTTCTCGACCTCGGCTACGGGCCCGCGATGGCATAAGGTGTGGCAAGTGTCGACGGGTGACGAGGCGGTTCGCGCCGAGGGCTTGGTCAAGACCTTCGGTGAGGTGCGAGCGCTCGATGGCATTGATCTCGTCGTGCGTCGCGGCGAGGTCGTCGGCCTCCTAGGGCCCAACGGTGCCGGCAAGACCACGGTGGTCCGCATCCTCTCGACCCTCCTTCGGCCCACGGCCGGGGCAGCGTGGGTGGCCGGATGTGACGTGCTCAAGCAGCCGGATGACGTGCGCCGGGCTATCGGATTGACCGGTCAGTACGCCGCGGTTGACGAATACCTCACCGGGCGTGAGAACCTCCGGATGTTCGGTGGGCTGTACCACCTGGAGCCGCGCTACGTGAAGGAACGCTCGGCCGAACTCCTCGAATCCTTCGACCTCACGGACGCGGCTGACCGTCCTGTACGCACGTACTCGGGTGGTATGCGACGCCGACTTGACCTGGCCTCCAGCCTCATCGCGAAGCCCTCAATCCTTTTCCTGGACGAGCCCACGACCGGACTTGACCCTCGATCGCGGTTGGGTATGTGGGATGTCATCAAGCAGCTCGTCGCGGAGGGGACGACCGTCCTGCTCACGACCCAATACCTAGAGGAAGCCGATCAACTGGCCCAGGACATCGTGGTCATCGACCACGGCCGGGTGATCGCCCATGGAACCGCCGAGCAATTGAAGGACCAAATCGGTGGCGATCGCATCGAGGTGACGATCAGGGACGCGACCCGAGTCTCCGACGCTGCTGATGCGATCCGCGCCCTGAGTACGGGTCAGCCGGTTGTTGACGACCTCAGGGTCTCGGCACCCGTCTCGGGAGGGTCCACCGTGCTGGTCGATGCAATTCGCGCTCTGGACGCGAAGGGGATCGACGTGTCCGACCTGGTCATGCGCCGGCCCACCCTCGATGACGTCTTCCTCTCGCTGACGGGTCATGCAGCGGAGGATGAGACTCAGGTGCCAGCGCCGTCTACGAGAAGGGGGCGTAGGCGATGACCAGCCTTCCCACCCAGGCACCCCTGCGCCGGCGTCCGCTCCTCGGCTGGGGCGTGCATGACGGTCTGGTGGTGGCGCGACGCAACCTGATCCAGTCGGTCCGGGTGCCCGAGTCCCTGTTCTTCTCGCTGGTCCAGCCGGTGATCTTCGTCCTGCTGTTCGCCTATGTCTTCGGTGGCGCCATCCCGATCCCGGGCGATGGGGCCAGCCCTGAGGATGCTGCGACCGCTTACCGCAACTACCTGATGCCCGGGATCTTCGGCCAGACCGTGGCCTTTGCCGCGGCGGCCAGCACCGTCGGGCTTGCCGAGGACATGCGCAAGGGGATCATCGATCGATTTCGGGCGCTGCCGATGTCACACGGGGCCGTGCTCTTTGGACGCACCTTTGCTGATGCCGTACGACAGATCCTCGTACTCGCGGTGCTGAGCATCACCGGTTTGATCGTCGGCTGGCGCATCACCGGGGGATTCTGGAATGCGCTGGCCGCCTATGGATTGCTCCTGCTCTTCGCCTACACCGTTGCGTGGATCGGATCGACGGTTGGCTTGGCGATGCCCAACCCGGAGACCGCGAGCACGGCGGGCCTGATTTGGCTCTTCCCGCTGACCTTCCTGTCAAATGCCTTCGTGCCGATCTCGTCGATGCCTGACTGGCTGCAGGCCTTTGCGGCCTTCAATCCGATCTCGACCTTGGTGCTGGCAACCCGCGAACTATTCGGAAATCCGATCGGTATCCAGCCGGACTACTGGCCCATGCAGCACCCGACGCTGTACACGCTGCTGTCCTGCGCGGTGCTCATCTCGATCTTCGCGACCCTGTCGATCCGCAAGTTTGGTCAGACGACAAGCCGTTAGTTGTTCCGTCCATAGCGGATTACGTCCATAGAAGTTGGAAGCGAGCACCTTCCCCCGACCACCGCTTACAGGCCGAGGTGAAGCGCTACAGACGCGCTAGTGGGCGTAGGCCTCAACCTTGAGGATCTCGACGGTCATCTCTTTGCCGTTCGCGAGGGCGTACGTTGCGTCCTGGCCGACGCGCTTGCCAAGAACGGCAGCGCCGAGGGGGGAGGTTGGCGAGTAGACCTCGATGGACGCATGTGCGGCCTCCTCCCGGGAGCCGAGCAGGAAGGTCTCTTCCTCGTCTAGATCCGGGAAGCGAACGGTGACGACCTTGCCGTGCGAGACCTCATCGTGCTCGGCATCCGGAGCGCCGATCTGGGCGTTCTCGAGGAGGTGCTTGAGGACTCTGACCCGAGCCTCGTTCTTGCCCTGCTCCTCCTTGGCAGCGTGATAGCCACCGTTCTCCTTGAGATCACCCTCCTCGCGGGCCGCTTCGATCCGCTTGGTGATCTCCTGCCGACGTGGACCCATTCGGTCGGCGAGTTCGGCCGCCAGCCGGTCATAGCCCTCCTGGGTCAGCCAGGTCACCTCGATGCTCATGAAGGAAGGCTAACCGCTTACAGGCTCAACCGCCGCCAGGAATCGGTCAGTTCAGTCGGTCCACGGCTGTTGAGGGGGGACGACGCCAGCGGGAAATTGCGGGCCGATGACCCGTGGAGCCTCGCCGGCCGCGCACCCGAGGATCTCGGTGACAAAGGCCGGGGCGATGATTCGCAGGGCGTACCGCGCGGATCCCTGCCCCGCAGGTACGGTCATCGTCGCGTAACCGACGTCCGCCCTGCTTCGATCCTGGGCCCGAATTACGCAGATAAGGGGTTGCCCACTTCCGCTTCGGACGGTGAATGCGACATCGACCCGGTCCCCGCGGACCGTCCAGGACTGCATGGTCACCGCAATCGAATCCCGCGTCAGGGCGATGGTCGCCCATCCAAGGGCGAGTGCGAAGGACAGGATGACGACCAGGGACAACAGGACGGTGCCGGTGGAGCTCCGATCCATCCCATAGCGGCGAGCCATCTGGGGTGATAGCTGGTCCTTGCGGAAAGGACTCGGCACGATTTCCTCCTGGTACGAGCCCCCCGCAGCACGAGCGGAGAGGCCTTGCGAGACTATCGGGATGACGACCCCCCTACGGCTGATGGCAGTCCACGCCCATCCGGACGATGAGTCCAGCAAGGGTGCTGCCACGACGGCCAAGTACGTCAGTGAGGGAATTGACGTCATGGTGGTCACGTGCACGGGCGGCGAGCGTGGCGACGTCCTGAATGCGGATGCCAAGCAGGAGGTTGCCGAGTTCGGGCTTGCCGAGGTGCGCCGCCGCGAGATGGCCGCTGCGGCTCGGATCCTGGGCGTCCAACACGCCTGGCTCGGGTTCGAGGACTCCGGCTACCCGGAGGGCGATCCGCTGCCGCCGCTTCCGGCCGGCTGCTTCGCCGACCTCCCGGTGGACGAACTGCTCTCACCACTGGTCCGACTCATTCGACAGTTCCGCCCTCAGGTTATGACCACCTATGACGAGAACGGCGGCTACCCGCACCCGGATCATGTCCGGTGCCATGTGCTGACGATGGCGGCCGTCGATGCCGCTGAAGATCCCGGGTTCGAACCACTCCTAGGGCCATGCTGGACCGTGTCGAAGGTCTACTACAACCATCAGTTCAGCCGGGGTCGCATTCGTGCCCTCCATACGGCGATGATTGACGCGGATCTCGAATCGCCGTACCACGATTGGGTGAATGAGATCGACAAGCGGCCGGATGACAGTCATCGGATCACCACTCGCATCGAGGTTGCCGACTGGTTCGAGGTGCGCGACGCGGCCCTGCTTGCCCATCGCACTCAGATCGACCCGTCTAGCGGTTGGTTTGGAGTTCCCCTTGCCGTCCAGCGCGAGGTCTGGCCAACCGAGGAGTTTGAGCTCGCCCGATCCACGGTACTTTCGTCATTGCCGGAAGATGATCTCTTTGCTGGCCTCAGACAGGAGTAGCCATGACCAACCTTGCGCTCGCGGTCCTAGCCGCCCAAGACCCGAGCAGTCTTGAGGTAATCATCGACCAGGCCGGGCCAATTGCCGGAGTCTTCGTTCTGCTCCTGGGCGGCGCCCTTTTCGTGCTCTTCCGGTCGATGAACAAGCAGATGAAGCGGATCGACCAGAACCTGCCGATGGGCCCCGAGGATGAACGCCGGGCAGAGGATCGCGCGCTGACCGAGAACGCGATCGAGGAGGGTGAGAAGTCTGGCTAGTCGAGTCGCTCGACTCGCGCTGACTCCCAAGTGGCTGGCACTTGCTGCGGTGGCGCTGATTTTCATGGCCGGCTGCATTCAGCTCGGTCGCTGGCAGTGGCAGCGAACCCAGGACATCCTCGCCGCGGAGCGGGCCTCCGCTTCCGTTCCTGTTGCGGTGCAGGATGTCAGCGCAGCGGGCGATGACCTACCCGCTGAATCGATCGGCCGGCCGGTCTTCGCCGTGGGCTCGTATCGGCAGCAGGGGCAGATCGTCGTCCTCCACCGCTTCTCTGCCGACAGGCAGCCCGGGTTGTGGATCCTGACCCCGCTGGATCTCGCGGACGGATCAACCATCGGGGTCTTGAGGGGCTGGGTTGCGGATGACCCCGTACCTCGAGTCCAGGTCCCCGCAGGCACGGTTCGGGTCAACGGCATCCTGCATCCCGGTGAGACCTTCTACCCGGATGCAGACCCGCCACCAGGCACGGCGCTGGCGGTCTCAGACCCTGTGAAGCAGGCTGCCTGGGGACCGAGCTCGCGGGATGGCTTCATCATGCTGGTCGATCAGGAACCCGCTGAGGTGCCTGCGCCCGCTCCAGTTCCGTCAACCGTACAGACCAGTGACGTGGCCTTCCCCCTGCAGAATTTCTTCTACTCCTTCCAGTGGTGGATCTTCGCGGCATTCGTGGCCTTCATGTACGCACGCTGGCTTTGGCTGGACGCTGCTGGATCGATCAAAGACGAGGCGGCCCGGCTCGGCTAGCGTTGCCCTCCATGATCACCGTGGTGGGAGAAGCCCTCGTCGACATCATCGTCGATCCCCTCGGCAATGTGACCTCCGTGGTAGGCGGGGGTCCGCTGAACACCGCGCGAACGGTCGCTCGACTAGGAGTGGATTCGACCTTCCTTGGTGGCATATCCCGGGATCCATTTGGCGGCCGGATCATGCGCCTGCTCGAGGCTGATCGAGTTGCCTATGCCCTTGGCGAGCGGATGAGCGAGCCCACCACGCTGGCTATCGCTGAGATCGACGAGACCGGCGCCGCGAGCTACCGCTTCATGCTCGAGGGGACGTCGGCGGTTGCGGTAACGCCGCAAGCTGCACTGGCCGCAGTGCCGAGCGACTGCCGGGCCGTCCATGTGGGCACCCTGGGCCTTGTTCTTCGACCTCTCGCGGATGCCAGTCGGGCGGTTGTCGAGTCGGCACCGGGTGATCGCCTGGTCATGGTTGATCCCAATTGCCGGCCGAGTGTGATGACCCGGCCCAATTCATTTGTGGAGACCCTGCAGGCCGTGCTTCGCCGGGCTGATGTGGTGAAGGTAAGCGGTGATGACCTCGCCGTGCTGTATCCCGGTGTCGGTCGTGCCGAGGCGGCTCGCACATTGCAGGAGTCAACCGGTGCCGTAGTCCTCTTCACCGATGGCGCCGAGGGAGTGCGCATCCTGACGTCTGCGCCGACGGTGACCCTTGAAGTCCCCGAGGTGCCCGTTGTCGACACGGTGGGTGCGGGTGACTCCTTCAGCGGTGGCTTCCTATGCCATTGGCTGGGCGGTGGTCGTGGCAGGCAGGACCTTCAGGATGTGGACGCCATCATCGAGGCAGTGCGCTACGGGATCGCGGTTGCCGGGGTGACCTGCCAGCGAGCGGGCGCAGAGCCCCCCTATGCCAATGAGGTTCCCGGCTACTAGGACCAGCCTTGCGGACGATTCTCCGGGGCTGAGCCTGGCAGCGCCGAGTTCGACCACCCCCGTCACTTACGCGCCGAGTTCGACCACCCCCGTCAAACCGGGTGCCTCGTTGTGACGGACCTAGCCGACCGCACCGTGCGGGAGGCTTGAGCGCCCGAGCAGCACCATGATGGGAGTACCCCGCTAACCTTCGGTGCGTGAAGGGAATTCCGGGCGCAGCGGTGCGGTACAAGGTCATGGCCTACGCCACCGGCGTCATCCTGGGTGCGGCGTTCACCTGGATGCTCGTCCTCATTGCACTGTGGGTCGGTGCCGGCAATGGCCTTGGCGAGTTCTTCGGCGCCAATGACCAGAAGCCAACCCTGTACTCCGTCCTGTGGATCGTCCACGGCTGGGCCTACTTCATCTACCTGGTCGTTGGAGTGGACCTCGCATTCCGGCTTCGGTACGGCATCGGCCGCACGGTGCTCATCCTGCTGGCGGGAACGATCCCGTTCATGTCCTTCGTGTCCGAGCGCTACGTGCGGCTGGACATCGAGCGGCGAAAGCTGCCCACCCCGGAATCCTGATCTACCCCGGCATCGTGGTCTGCCCCTGGATCCTGATCTGCATGGCAGAGTCCTGAGCTCCTCGATGGCATCGCCTTCGGCTAGGGAAGTTCCCAGTCGATTGGCTCGCCGCCGAGATCCTCGAGGTACTCATTCGCAGTACTGAACGGTCGTGAGCCGAAAAAGCCGCGGTCAGCTGACATCGGGCTCGGGTGGGCGCTGGCGATGATCGGGATATCGGGCAGGGCAGGCTCGAGTGACTGCGCATCCCTGCCCCACAGGATGGCTACGAGCGGCTCGTCGGCTCGATCGACCAGGCCGCGGATCGCCGCATCGGTCACCCGTTCCCAGCCGATGCCCCGATGACTTCCAGGTTCGCCGGACTGCACGGTCAGGACCCGATTCAGCAGCAGCACCCCCTGGTCGGCCCAGGGCGTGAGGTCGCCATTCGAGGGTTTTGGTACCCCAAGGTCGCTCACCAATTCCGTCACGATGTTCTGCAGGCTTCGCGGCAGGGGTCGTACCGCCGGTGCCACTGAGAAGGACAGCCCCATCGCATGACCAGGTGTCGGGTAAGGATCCTGACCGGTTATCAGAACCCGAACATCGGGCAGGGGGCGCTGGAAGGCCCGCAGAATCACGTCGCCGGACGGAAACCATGGCCGACCTTGCTGGGCTTCTGATCGGAGGAACTCACCGATCTCAGTGAGGGTGTCCCGTTCACCGTCTAGGGCGGGAACCCAGGTCGGATGGACGAGATCCTCCAACGGCTTGGCCACGGCCGGAGCCTATTCCCCGGTCGTCACCCCCCTACTGGTCATCCACCCCGCGTGCGACCAGTGCCTCTCCAAGGCGCTGCGAGTATCCAATGGTGCGCAGCACGACGGGGGTGACATAGGCACGGGGGCTTCGCTCCATTCCGCGAGCGCGTCGTGCCTGCTGGACCTCATCGGCTAGGCCAGCGATGACGGGGATGGCGCGAATGGTCAAGGCAAGGAGCAGTGCGATGCGCCGTGCGACCTGATCGGGCAGCGGCCGAAGCAACCCCTCAATGGCATCGAGGATCTGCGTTGTGGTCGTCGTCAGGCTGACCAGGCTGGCAAGCAGGACGGCGATGATCATCGTCCCGACGATCGTCACGGCCACCTGCCAGCCGCTCAGCAGCACCTGAAGGGGGACGAGAAGCAGGATGAACCAGCGAAGTGGCCAGGCTTGCTGGATAAGCACCTTGGGTGAGAGGCCGGCGAGTGCGTATAGGCCAACGGTGAGCGCGATGGCCAACAGGACGGTCGGCACCGATCGCCAGGCAAGAAGCAGGCTGGTGAGGAGCAGCAGCATGACCAACTTGGCCCCCGCACGTGCACGATGAAGGGGCGACGTACCGGGCCGGTAGATGCCGATCAATGCGGGGGTCATGACAGCAGCGATCGATAGAAGGGGACTGCTTGCGTCCCGTTGGTGTCGGCCGCGATGCGACCCTCATGAACGACGATCACCCGCTCCCAGTCCTCTACTAGGGACAGGTCATGGGTCACCATGACGACCTGCTGCGGAAGGGTGTCGATGATTCCGGTGATGGTGCGGGTGTTGGCGAGGTCCAACAGCGTGGTTGGCTCGTCGCAGATCAGCACGCGTGGCTCGGTGACCAGCACGGAGGCCATGGCCAGCAACTGCTTTTGGCCACTGGAAAGTAGGTGAGCTGGGTGTGTCGAGTAGTCGAGAAGGCCGACCATGCGCAGGGCGGCCTCAACGTGCTCTGCCACCCGTTCCGGAGCGAGCCGCTGACGCCGCAGGGAAAACGCGATGTCCTCCGCGACCGTGGGCATGACGATCTGGGCATCGGGATCAGAGAACAGGAAGGAGACGAGTCGGCGCACCTTATGACCGTCCCGTGCGGTGTCGAGGCCGTCCACCAAGACCCTGCCCTGGCTTGGATCGATGAGACCGTTGATCATTCGCACCAGGGTTGACTTGCCCGAGCCGTTGGCTCCGATGATCCCGATCCGGGGACCGCTCAGCGTCAGGTCTACCTCGCTGAGGACCTGGCGTGAACCGAAGTGGTGGCTCACCTGATCGAAGACGATCTCAGCCATCGGTGCGCTCCACGAGAGCGGCGATACCCTGACCTCCGCCGACCGCACATGCCGCGGCGCCAACCCGTCTGCCATCCGAATGGCGCACGAGCAGGGTGAAAAGCCGCACCATCAGCACCGCACCCGACGCTCCCCATGGATGGCCGATGGCAATTGCGCCGCCGAATGGGCAGACCCGGCCCGCGTCTGAACCCAGTGCGTCGAGGCCAAGGGCGTCGGTCACGCTGAGGACCTGGGCAGCGAAGGCCTCGGTTATCTCGAGAACATCAAGCTCGTCGAGGGTCAGGGACGTAGCGGCAAGGATGCGGGTGATGGCCGGCACGGGCCCGATGCCTGGCAGTCGCGGATCAACCCCGACCGTGGCCCATGAGCGCATGGCTAGTCCGGTCATCCGGCGCTCGGCGCGCCACCACTCCGGGACGATCATGACTGCGGCGGCGCCATCGCTGATACCGCAACTGTTGCCGGCGGTGACGGTGCCGGGGGGGCTGGTGTCGTCGCTGACGAAGGCAGCGGGCATTCGCGCGAGGACCTCAGCCTTTAGGTGCCGGGGCCGCTGATCTTCGGTGAGTCCGGCGACCGGGATGATCTCGGATGCGATCAGCTCTCGCGAGGCCAGCGCACGTTCATGGGAGCGGATCGCATACTCGTCCTGCCTCTTCCGGCTCACCCCGAAGTGCCGAGCGAGATCCTCGGCCGCTGGACCCATGTCCGGGTCCCCGATCTCGCTAGGGGCGAATCGAGCCCGGCCGACAGGGGCGTTGCTGGCGCTCTCCGCCCCACCGGCAAGGACGATCGTGGCGCTGCCGGCAGCCACCATGTCGGCTGCCAGGCAAATCGCCGCGAGCCCGCTGCCGCACTGGAGGTCCACGGTGATAGCGGCAACGTTCGGGTCAAGGCCGGCAGCCAGGGCAGCGACCCGGGCTGGATTCCCACCCGGACCTCGTGCGATACCGGCGACGACCTGATCGACGTGGTCCCCCGGCCCGAGTGACTCTCGGGCGATCTCGCGCAGCACGGGAGCCAGGAGCTCATCCACACTCAGGGCGGCCAGGGCTCGGCCGGCTGTTCCGATCGCGGTTCGGCGAGCGGCGACGATAACGGGCGTGCAATCCCTCACGTGTTGTCCGCAATCTCACGTAGGGCTTGTCGGTCCAGCTTGCCCGATCTCGTGCGCGGCAGGGCATCAACACGTACCCACCGTCGCGGGCGCGCGGGCTCCACTAGCTGCTGTGCTGCCTCGCGACGGGCGTGCTCGTCAATGTCGCAACTGATCACGGCAACGATCACGGCACCGAGGCCGACGTGGTCAATGCTCGTCACGGCGACATCCTCCACCCCGAGCGCTACCCGCAGGTGCTCCTCGACATCCTCGACCACGATGGTGTGGCCACCGACCGTGATCGCTTGGTCGCCCCGGCCACGGACGACGAGTTGCCCGTCGATCAATTCACCCTGGTCTCCCACGGTCGCCCAGCCATCGCGCCATCGCGCCGGCCCGGAGGGGACGCCGGGCGGGTTCAGGTAGCCGGTGGCGAGGTACGGCGAGCGGGCCCATATCGACCCGTCGCGAATCTCGATCTCGACACCCGGGAAAGGCCTGAGCCCTGAGTCGTCCCGGCACCAGGCGACGAAGGATAGTTCCGTCGCGCCGTAGTACTCGACAACTGCGATCCCGAGGTCGACCGCGCGGCTTCGCAACGTAGCCGGGACGTGATCGCCGGCCACGACGATCGTGCGAAGTCTCGGCGGCGGGTGGTCGAGAATCTGAAGTGCGCGGGCCGGCACCGCATGAACGATGGTTGCGTTGTCGGATGGCTCGTCATCGAGGATGACCTGCCCGGTCAGGTGGATGGCATGGATTGCCCCGTAGAGGTAGAGGGTGGAGTGCAACGGCCCAGGAATCCAGATGCGGTCTTCCGGCGTTCCAGCGATCACATCGGTCAGGGGCTCAAGGCTGGCGAGCCATGAGCGGTGCGTCCGACGGATTCCGCGTCCAGTGGAACCACTCGTGAAGACGAGGAGTTCGCCCGCTTCGAGCTCCGTGACGGTGGGCGTCAAACCGGGAGGGGCAACTGCGAATGCCGACCCATCGGCTAGACCGTCAAGAACAGCGTCCAGGATCTGCCGATTGCCACCTGCAGCGACGCGAACCGCATTCACGTGGTCGAGTTCAGCGCGCTTTGCGCAGCGGCGGGGTTAGGTCGGGATAGGCGCGGTGCACGGCTGTGGCCACTGAGGTGGCAACGATGACCTTGAAAAGATCTCCGGGCAGGAACACCGTCGCAGCGATCGCGGTGGCGATCACTCCGCTGGTGCCCAGGATGGCGGCCTGAATCGGGATTCCGAAAAGGTAGACGACCCCGATACCGCCGATGACGTTGGCCATAGCCGTCCACCACCATGAAGACCGGGGTTGTCGTGCTTGCACGATCAGACCTATGACCGCCGAGCCGAAGATGAAGCCGATGAGATAGCCCAGGCTGGGGCTGGCAAAGACCGAAAGACCCCCGCGGCCACCGGCAAGCAGTGGCAGCCCGGCTGCGACTAGGACGAGAAAGGCCACCACGCTGGCGCATCCGCGCTTCCAACCGAGGATGGATGCCGCCAGCATCGGACCCATGCTCTGCAGGGTGATCGGCACGCTGCTGCCGAACACGCTGATCCCACCGGGGAGACCGAGCAGGGCGATCAGTGCGGAGAAGGCTGCGACTAGGGCAAGATCGCGCGCCTTGAACATTCGATTGACGGCTACGCGTTTGCGGCGAAGCCGTCAGCAATCACGTCGAAAGCCTCCATAAGCAGGTGCTCGGGCATGGTCAGTGGCGGCAGGAAACGCAGCACATTGCCGAAGGTCCCCGTGGTCAGGGTGACGACCCCGTTGCTGTGGCAGTGACTGCTCACCGCGGATGCCAGATCGGGGTTGGGATCTGTGGTCCCCGGCTTGACCAGCTCGATGGCCAGCATTGCACCCCGGCCGCGGATGTCGCCGATACTCGGGTACTGGGATGCGAGGGCGTGCAGCCGCGGTAGTGCGAGTTCTGCAATGCCTCGAGCGAGGACCGGGGCGTCGTTCTCCTCCATCCAGCGGATGGCACCGAGGGCACCGGCGCAGGCAACGGGATTCCCGCCGTAGGTTCCGCCGAGACCACCGGCGTGAACGGCATCCATGATCTCGGCGCGGCCGGTCACGCCCGCGAGGGGCAGGCCGCCGGCGATGCCCTTGGCGGTGGTGATCAGGTCTGGCACAACCCCCTCGTGCTCGCTGGCGAACCAATCGCCGGTGCGGCAGAACCCTGACTGGATCTCGTCCGCAACGAACACGATGCCGTTGGCGCGGCAGTACTCGGCAAGTGCGGAGAAGAAGCCCGGCTCAGGAACGATGAAGCCACCCTCGCCCTGCACCGGCTCGATGATGATGGCGGCGACATTGCCTGCGCCGATCTCCTTGTCGATGCGAGTGGTCGCGATACGGGCCATATCCGGGCCGCTAACGCCGTTGTCCCGGAAGGGGTATGAGGTTGGAACCCGGTAGATCTCTGGTGCGAAGGGGCCGAAGCCCTGCTTGTAGGGCATGTTCTTCGCGGTCATGCCCATCGTGAGATTGGTGCGTCCGTGGTAGCCGTGCTCGAAGACCACGACGGCCTGTCGCTTGGTGTAAGTCCGAGCGATCTTGACGGCGTTTTCGACGGCCTCGGCTCCCGAGTTGAACAGGGCTGACCGCTTGGCGTGGTCGCCAGGGGTAAGCCGGTTCAGGGCCTCGCACACCTCGACGTATCCGGCGTAGGGCGTGACCATGAAGCAGGTGTGGGTGAAGGCGGCGACCTGCTCTTGGACGCCGGCCACCACCTCAGGGTTGGCATTGCCGACCGTCGTGACGGCTATACCGGAGCCCATGTCAATCATTGAGTTGCCGTCGACGTCGACGAGGATCCCGCCACCAGCCTGTGCGATGTACACGGGCAGCATGACGCCGACGCCGCTCGAGACGGCGGCCGTCTTGCGAGCATGCAGTGCCTGGGAGACCGGCCCGGGAATGGCTGTGACCAGGTTGCGCTCCTGGGTTACGCCGGAAACGGTCCGCTCGGGTGTCATGGTCATGGGATCCTCCTTCGGTTAAGGGTCAGGGTAGGGGAACCTGCCGATGGACGAAACTTCTGGTCCAGTGAACACCTCCTCCGTGATGTAGGAGCGCTACCAATATATGAAGTGCTGCTGCAGCCTGAGAATCGCTGCTAGCGTTCCCCAATGCCATCCTGGACGTCACATGTGATTGGGAATGTTGGCGTCATCATGGTTTTGGGCGCCTATCTGCTGGTGTCGAGCAATCGAATCAAGTCCATCTCACCGATCTATCAGGCTCTCAATCTCGCCGGGGCCATCATCTTGATCGGCTATTCACTCGCCTTGGACGAGGTCGCCTACGCTTCGGTCGTTCTCAATTCAGTCTGGGCGCTCATAGCGGTATGGGCCCTGGTTCTGAACTCTCGCAGAAGCAAGACTCCTAGTCCCGAAAGCGATTCCTGAACTGTGACCAATCCCGGAAACCCGCTGATCACCTGAGGTGGATGCGAGGGCCGCTCAGGATGTGATGTCCCGCCGCTGCAGGGCCAGGATCGACCCGGCGTAGAGGGCGAGGGCTACGAGAGCGAGGCGCAGGAGGTAGCCCGGGTTCCACCCCTCGCTGATCGCGTTGCTCCCCACACTCCATTGGAAGGGATTGAGGGGCAGCGCATCCTCCAGCCCGCTGACCAAGGGTGCCAGGGAGAACAACAGGTACGCGGTGAGTGCGATGCCGATGCTGACTCCGAGTGCCGCGCCCTTCTTGCCTGTCACTGCCCCGATGATGAACCCGACGCCGCTGAAGAGCAGGCCGAGCAGTGCTGAAGTCAGGCTCGCCGCGAGTAGTCGCTCGGTCGCAACCTGCATATCAAGTAATTGCACGCCGATCGCAAGGGTGGCCGTTAGGGCCAAGGCGAGCACGATGAGGACGGCAACGGTTGCCACCATGCGCGCGGTCAGCACGCTCGCCCGGGAGATTGGCAAGGTGAAGAGCAGGTCGGCCGTCCCGTTTTCCTCCTCGGCCGCCGTTGCCGATGCGCCCCAGGAAGCGCCAACGGCGATGAAGATGAGCGGCACCATAAGACTGAATAACTCGACCGAGAGGTATCCCGGACCTGAGGTGTAGTCGGAGATCCGGAACATCACCTTCAGCGGTTCCGGAAACTGGTTGATGAACTGATCCATGCTCGTGGCGGTGTCTCGAACGCTCGGATAGACACTCAGTTGGACGGCTGCAATCCCGATCAAGCCAAGGCCCCACGCCAGAATTGCCTTCCAGTGATCACGCCAAGACCTGTTCGCGATGGTGAGCAGCATTGGGATCACCTCCATTGACCAGTGCCAGGAAGGCCTCCTCCAGGGTGGGCTCATGGGATCGAATACTCCGCACCCCCAATTCCACAGACCGGCGAATCAACTCCGTCTCCTCACCGATCACCTCGCAGGTGAGGATGTTTGCATTGGCGGTGGCGCTCATAACTCCTGGAATGTCGGTGAAGGCCTTCGCATCGATCGGCTGCGGGAAGTCCAGCTCGAGGGATCGAAGCGCGCGCGATCGCAGGGCGTCGACGGTTTGGAGGGCGAGCAGGCAGCCGCCCTCAAGAATCGCAACCCGATCAGCAAGGTGCTCCACCTCGCTGAGAACATGGGATGACAGCAGGACAGAACCGCCAGCTGCCCGATGCTCCCGAAGGAGTTCCTCGAACTCTCGCTGCACAAGTGGATCAAGGCCCGAGGTCGGCTCATCGAGGACCAGGATGCGGGGCTGATGCATGAATGCCTGGACGACACCGAGTTTTTGCTTATTGCCTCGTGAGAGATCGTGCACGTGACGGGACAGGTCTAGATCAAGCCGGTCTGCGAGTATGCGAGCCTGGGCACCGCAGTCCTGCCGTCGCAATCGAGCGAAGTAGTCGAGGAGTCGCCTGCCGGTGAGGTTGCCATAGAGCTCAAGGGTTCCCGGGAGGTACCCGACGCAGGCGCGCAGCCGCGGACCGGCCGTGGTGACATCCTCACCTTCGATGAGTGCCCGCCCGGAGGTTGGATGCAGGAGGCCGAGCAGCATGCGAAGTGCTGTCGTCTTGCCAGCCCCATTCGGGCCGAGTAGACCCACGATCTCGCCGACTGCAACCGTGAGGGTCAAGCCGTCGATCCCTACCTGCCGTCCGTAGTGCTTGGTTGCCGACTCGAAGGCGATGGCGGGCTCGGAGCCGTCCCCAAGCTGACGATTCCCAAGTTGGCCGTCCCCAAGCTGACGATTCCCAAGTTGGCCACCCACAACGTGGCCATTCCCGAGCATGCCGTCCGCAACCATTGCACCAGTGTCGGCCACGGTGCGGGGCGCAAGTAGGGACCTTCGTCCCGATGCCCCCTGTGTTCATGACTGATTCATGCTGTTGAGTTGGGCCGTGGGCATCGGGCGGCTCGGACGATTCGACGGGCTGAAGCGTCCGGGTTGGCTCACGGGAAACCTCGTCATTCTCACCGCGATCTCCTTCATGCAGGACGCGGCCAGCGAGTTGCTCTTCCCGCTCCTTCCTCTGCTGCTGACCGGTGTCCTCGCTGCGCCCCCTGTCGTCCTCGGGGTCATCGAGGGCCTTGCTGATGCCACTGCGGGGATAACCAAGTACGTGGCGGGTCGGTGGTCTGACAACCGCGGTCGCAAGCCCTTCATCGGCGCGGGATACGGCCTTGCCGCGGTGGGCAAGATCCTCGTTGCCGCTGCCATGGCCTGGCCCATGGTGCTCCTCGGTCGCGTGGTCGACCGGTTTGGAAAGGGCATGCGGTCGGCTCCCCGCGATGCACTGATTGCTGCATCGGTGCCCCCTGAGGCACTCGGCCGGGCCTTTGGATTTCATCGGGCCGGTGACAGCCTTGGTGCGGTGATTGGCCCGCTTCTCGGGCTGTGGGCCCTCGCCGCCATGGATGATGACCTTCGGGCCACCCTGTGGTGGGCAGTCATCCCGGCCGGGTTGTCCTTCGCGCTCGTCTTCTTCGTTCGGGAGCCTCGAAGGCCCGGTCAGCAGAGCCCGACGAAGAGCCCGACGAAGAGCCCGACGAAGAACCCGACACCGTCCCCGCCGGTTCAGGACGCCTCACCGCCAAGCGCGGCGGTGCCTGCGGATGGCTCCCGTGCCCAACACGATCATCACTCGCCATTGCCGCGCAGGTTCTGGCTCGTGACGGCCGTCCTCGTCGGCATCTGCGTGGTCAACTTCTCCGACGTCCTGCTACTCCTGCGTGTCATGGACCTCGGGTTCGGGACCACCGAGGTCGTGCTCGCCTACGTGCTCTTCAATGCGGTATACACCCTGGGTGCCTACCCCGCCGGTGCCCTATCTGATCGCTGGCCGCGGCCGTATGTATACGCGGTGGGCTTGCTCGCCTTCGCGGTTGGCTATCTCGGCCTGGGACTGGTCAGCGGCGGTCCGGCGGTCTTCGTCCTGATCGCCATCTACGGCCTCTTCCCGGCCTTCACCGATGGGGTGGGCAAGGCGTGGATCTCATCTCTCGTCCCCGATGAGCATCGAGGACGAGCCCAGGGAATCTTCCAGGCGCTGACCAGTGGAGCGGTGTTGTTTGCCGGGCTCTGGGCCGGGCTGCTTTGGACGGCTGGCCCAGGGCTTGGGACAGTCCCCTTGCTGATCTCCGGTTTCGGGGCACTGGTGGCTGGACTGGCAATGATCGGGCTGAGGTTCGGCTTGGGAAGAAGGCAATCACTCGATCCGTCTTGACCCGCTGCTGCGGGGGATGATGCGGGTGTGGGTGCCGGCGGTGGGCTGACCTCCGAGGAGGCGGCGGCACGTCTGGTGTCCGATGGGCCGAACGAACTCCCAACTGCTGGGCGGCGACACCTCCTTCCTCAGGTGGGTGATGTGCTGCGTGAGCCGATGCTCCTCCTCCTGCTGGCAGCGGGCACGATCAATGTCCTCCTCGCCGAGTTACTCGATGGCCTACTCCTGATGCTGACGGTCTTCGTCGTCATCGGGATTTCGACCTACCAGTCCCGCAAGACGGAAAACGCTCTCGCCTCCCTGCGCGATCTCGCTTCCCCACGTGCCCTGGTGGTTCGGGACGGTGAGCAGCTCCGCATCCCAGGCCGCGAGGTTGTAGGTGGCGATCTCGTCGTACTCACGGAAGGGGATCGAGTCCCGGCGGACGGCGTCTTGATCGAATCGATCAACCTGACGGTGGACGAGTCTGCTCTCACCGGGGAGTCCGTGCCCGTTCGCAAGTCAGCGGACACCTCGAACCTGACCGAGACTGCTGGCAAGCCGGGTGGCGATGCGACCCCATGGCTCTTCTCCGGAACCCTCGTGGTGAAGGGACGTGGATCAGCGATCGTTACCGCGACGGGATCGCGTAGCGAGCTTGGCCGCATCGGCACCGCCCTGCGGGGAATCGACACGGGTCGCACGCCACTCCAGCGCGAAATCGATCGGGTGGTGCGCTTCGTTGCTGTGCTCGGTCTTGGGGCTGCCGCTGCCGTCGTAGTTATTTACGGGCTCACCCGCGGTAATTGGCTCGAGGGACTACTCGCCGGCATTGCCACGGCGATGTCCATGCTGCCCGAGGAATTCCCCGTGGTCCTTACCGTCTTCCTGGCACTAGGCGCCTGGCGGATGTCACGTAGTCGGGTGCTGGCCCGCAGGTCGGCGGTCATCGAGACCCTGGGCTCTGCGACGGTCGTCTGCGTCGACAAGACCGGGACGCTCACGATGAATGCGATGACCGTGCGGGAGCTCATCGTGGAGGGCCAGGTGCAGCGGCTGGATGGCCAGCAACTGCCGGAGAAGTTCCACCCCCTTGCCGAGTTCGCCGTGCTGGCTTCAACCGCCGACTCCTTCGATCCGATGGACCGGGCCTTCCTCAGGCTCGGCGCCGAACACCTGGGCGCCACTGAACACCTGCACCAGTCCTGGAAAATCGTGCGCGAATATCCGCTGTCCGATGGATTGCTGGCGCTATCCCATGTCTGGAGTTCGCCGGATGACTCGCGGTACGTCATCGCCGCCAAGGGCGCACCGGAGGCCATCGCTGACCTCTGCCACGCGGATGAAACCTTGCGCGCGATCATCACCGCACAGGTGGAGACGGCAACGGCTGATGGGCAGCGGGTACTTGCGGTGGCCCGGGCGCAATGTGGATCGGAATGGCCCCTGCCAACGGATCAGCATGAATTCCAGTTCGAGTACCTGGGCTTGGCGGGGCTGTCCGATCCAGTCCGACCAGGTGTAGCCGAAGCAGTTGCGGAGTGTGCGCGCGCGGGAGTTCGCACGGTCATGATTACGGGCGACTATCCGGGGACGGCCGTTGCCATCGCACGCGAGATCGGGCTGGACCTCGTTGGCGGGTATCTCACTGGCGTCGACTTGGAGACGCTGACCGATGAGGAACTTGCCGAACGCATGCGAACCGTGTGCGTATTCGCTCGGATGATCCCCGAGCAGAAACTCCGGTTGATTCGCGCCCTGCAGGCCAACGGAGAGATCGTCGGAATGACGGGCGATGGAGTGAACGACGCGCCAGCACTCCGGGCAGCGGATATCGGCATTGCAATGGGTGCTCGAGGGACGGATGTCGCCCGGGAGGCCGCTGGCCTGGTCATCACCGATGACGACTTCACGTCGATTGCGGCAGGGATCAGGCAGGGGAGGGGCATCTTCGAGAACCTCCGCAAGGCAATGGCCTACGTGGTTGCGGTACATGTCGTGATCTTTGGAATGTCGTTGATACCGGTCCTCGGGCCAACCTGGCCGCTCGTCCTACTGCCCCTGCAGATCGCCTTCCTCGAGTTGATCATCGACCCAGCCTGCTCCATCGTCTTTGAGGCGGAGGAGCGAGATCCGCGCATCATGGACCTCCCCCCACGGCGCCTAGGCGAACCACTGTTGAGCAGGCGCGTTCTGGGAATCTCCCTCCTGCAGGGTGTCTCCGCTTTGGCGGTTGTGCTCTGTGTCTACTGGTGGGCGATAGCCAGTGGGCGTCCGGACGACGTGGTGCGGTCGGTCAGTTTCGGCACCCTGGTGATTGGGAATCTCTCTCTCATCCTGGTGAATCGATCATGGCGACTATCGGTATGGGCTTCCTTCCGGCAGCGGAGCAATCGCACCCTGAAGTGGATCCTGGGAGCGGCCCTCGGCGTCCTAGTCGCGCTCTTGGCGGTGCCCGTCCTGCGAGATGCCTTCGGCTTCGGCGTCATTGGGGCGGTGGAGGGGTTCGTGATCGTGGTAGCCGGCATTGCGGGTGTCATCTGGTTCGAGGTCTACAAGGCGATCAGGGCAACAGGTGGATCAGGATTGCCGGTCGGCTCGAGAAGTTGAAGCCTGCTATTTGCGCGAAGCGAAGGTGAAGGCCGCCAGACCGATAACGACCACGCCGGCGCCGATCCCGGTGAGCATGACGTCGTTGGCATCCTTTGCATCGGTGAGTGCGCCGAGGAACACCACCGCGATGATGGCGACGACGACACCAATCAACTTGGCCTTCAGGTCGTCCAGGGATCGAATCTCGAGCCAGGCCGGGAGCTTGACGGTGTCATCGACGAACAACTCGTATAAGCCGTATCCGATCACCAGTAGGACGGTAGCTAGGAGAAGGGTGTCCACCGCGGTGAGGATCCCGACAACTGACTCCTTGAGAGCGGTCTGGAAGTTGAGCAGGTTGACGACGGCCCGGCCGATTTCCCACAGGCCGATGATCATGAGGACGAAGGAGCCGATGATGCTGCCAACAGCAGGCAGGGCCACGACGTAGCGGGACAGTTCGATGAATCGGCGCACCCCCGCACGCTATCGGTTGAGCGGCTTGGTGCGGGGCACCTTTTGATCAGCCTTCCCGCAATCCGAACCGGGAATGCAGTCGACTCAGCCAGGGAGGCGCCCACCAGTTGGCGCCTCCAGCGATTCTCATGAACGCCGGGACGAGTAGTCCACGCACGATCGTGGCATCGAGCAGGATCGCGAAGGTGACACCGAAGCCCAACTGCTTGATGTTGGTGACGCCGCTGGTGAGGAAGGCAGCGAAGACGATCGCGATCATCAATGCGGCCGCGGTGATGATTCGACCGGTGCGCTGCAGCCCCAAAGCCACGGCATCCGCTGTCGTCCGTCCAGCGTCGTGTTCCTCTTTGATCCGGGACAGCAGGAATAGCTCGTAGTCCATGGACAGGGCAAAGGCCACGATGGCTACGAGCGCGACCGTCGAGATGTCTACCGAGCCGGTGGGGTTGTAGTTGCCGGTGAGCCAGGTCAGGTGATTGCCCTGGAAGACCCAGACAAGAGCGCCCAGGGTCGCCGAGAGGCTGAGCAGGTTGAGGAGGACTGCCTTGATCGGAAGCACGACGCTGCCCGTGTACAGAAACAGAATCACGATGGTCGCCAGGCCGATCCACAGGGCTACGACGGGTGCCCGACCCGTGATGCCACCAACTGCGTCGGAGAAGGCTGCAGCCAATCCGCCCACCCAGGCTTGATCTGCGGGTGCGGGGACCGCGCGAATTGATGCAACGAGGGCATCGCCCTGCGGGCCGATGGGTGGGACGTCTCCAATGACGCTGATTCGAATGTATTCGCCGTTGGGCGAGGTTGACGCAGGAGAAGCTGCGGGCTGCACGAGTGAGTCGGTGACCACCGCATCCGGGGTGGTCACCGCGACGACACCGTCGAGTGCCGCTAATGCCTTGGCGTAGCCCTCCACCTGCTCGGTTGAGCCAGGCTCACGTAGCACAACGTCGTAGGGCGAACTTGCATATCCGGGGAAGCGGTCGCGGAGGACCTCGCCGGCAATTGCCACGGGTTGGTCGGGCGGCAGGGCCCGGTCATCGACCTGGCCAAGGGTCACCTGCAGCGCGGGAGCCGCCATGACGAACAGCAGTGCGAGGACCCCGATGAGCACGGGCCACGGGCGACGCATGACGAATCGGGCGACGCGAGACCACGCACCATCGTCTCGCGGCGCGAGTTCACCACGCCGAACCTTGAGCTTGTTCACACGCGGGCCAAGGATTGCGAGCACTGCGGGTAGTGCGGTGAGGGAGCCGACGACAGCGAACAGGCTCACCGCGATGCCCGCGTAGGCGAAGGACTTCAGGAAGTACTGCGGGAAGAACAGCAGCGACGCCAGGGTGACGGCAACGGTGATGCCCGACACGAAGACGGTCTTGCCGGCCGTTGCCACCGTCTTAACGACGGCTTCTTCCGTGGATAGACCCGAGGCAAGTCCCTCCCGGAATCGATTGATGGCGAGTAGTGAGTAGTCGATGCCAAGGGCCAGGCCCAGGCCGGTAATCAGGTTGAGCGCGAAGACGGAGACGTCCGTCACCTGTGAGACAAAAAAGAGAGTGAGAAGGGAGCCGAGAATTGCTCCTCCGGCGACCAGGAAGGGAAGGCCGGCCGACACCACCGAGCCGAAGATGAAGAGGAGCAGGATAAGTGTGATCGGGATCGCGAAGGTCTCGGCTCGGGCGAGATCCTCGGTCACGGCGTCGTTGAATGCCTGGCCGATGAGAGGTCCGCCGTATCCGTAGATTAGAAGGCCGCCACGCTGGCCGATGAAATCCTGCGCGATCTGATTCGCAAGGCTGCGCAGTTGCGTTCCCTCGGCCGCGTATACGAGAACCTGGCTTGTCAGCCCGTCACTACCGAGGAGTTGTGGAGGCTGTCCGCTCGTCCAATACGAGACAACGCGACTGATCCCGGGCGTCTGCTCCAGATCAGCGACCAGGAGGCCGACCTCATCTTGAGTCTGTGGGCTGTCGACCCCTTGGGTGGACTCAACCAGCAGGATCGCAGCCGGTGACTCAACTCCGAATTCATCGGTAAGCAGGGTGGCGACCGTTGCCGCATCGCTTGTGGGGTTGAGGAAGCCCTCGCTTTGCAGGGCGCTGAAGACCCCCGACCCGAAGATGCCGAACGCGGCCATGGCAACCAGGTAGGAGATCAGGACCTGCCATTTCCGGCGGACCACTAGCGACCCGAGGCGCTCGAATGCCGGTGCCCGCACGGAGGTGGGCACGTCAGACATGTGTGGAATTGTTACAGGTCGCCCATCGTGATGGCGGACGGCATGCGAGGCCTTGACCCGGATTCGTGAAGGCCGACGGGCGATAGCCTTTGGACCATGAGTGGAATTCCAGGGGACCAAGTCGGGCCCCTCATGCATCAGCTTGTGCCCATGGTCGCCACCCTCGGCTTGGTCTATGAGTCAGTCTCCGATCAGGTTGCTGTCGTCCGGCTCGTGGATCTCCCTGCGTACCGCAATCACGTCGGCGGCCCACATGCCGCGGCCATGTTCGCAGCCGCGGAGTCTGCCACCGGGGCGGTGGCAGTGGCCGCCTTCGGGGACCTGCTCGACCGCGCGGTACTCGTCCCCACCACGGCCACCATCGACTTCCTCTCCATCGCCAAGGGGGATCTGACCGCAACCGCAACCCTGAACGGGGATCCCAGCGCCGTTCGCGCACAGTTCGAGTCTGGTACTCGTCCTGAGTTCGACATCACGGTTGTGATTGCCAACGCGGATGGCCAGCAGACCGGGCGCATGACCGCTCGCTGGACATTGAAGAGGCACAAGACCGACCAGTAGAGCCACGCCGGATGGGCTAGATCGCCGGGTGGCGTGAAAAGTCTTCCTAGCGCAAACTGTCTGCATGACTCAGTCGAACTCGTTGACGAGCCCACGGCCTCTGCGCAGTCTGCGGGCTGTCTTGGCATCGGCCCTCGTTGCTGCGACCCTGATGCTCAGTGGGTGCTCGATCAGTATCGGGGACGGTGATCACATGGACGGTGATCACATGGGCAACTCTTCCGGATCCGGCTCGGACATCATGTTTGCCCAGATGATGATTCCCCATCATCAGCAGGCCGTGGAGATGTCGATCCTCGCTGAGACTCGGGCCTCGGACCCCGAGATCAAGGCACTTGCGGCCGAGATCAAGCAGGCCCAGCAACCAGAGATCGACCTAATGACCGTCTGGCTCAACGAGTGGGATGCGCCCGTAATGACGGGAGGCGAGGCCATGGGAGACCATGGCGGTCACGGCATGTCTGGAATGTTGACCGAAGAGCAACTCGCGGATCTTGCAGACTCAGCTGGCGCCCAGTTCGACACCCTTTTCGCCGAGTTCATGATCGAGCACCATGAGGGCGCCATCGACATGGCGGAGGCCGTTGAGGACTCCGATGACCCGCGAGTCGCCGAACTCGCTCAGACGATCATTGAGACCCAGCGCGCAGAGATCGTCGAACTGAAGGCCTTCCTGGCCAGTCAGGGTCAGTAGGCAAGCCGTGCTTTAACCCGCGAGATCTCTGGTCAATCGCGTACGCGGCCGAGACCGGTGTGAGCACCTGATCGATCGGCCCTACGATCCGCAGCCCGGCGAAGGCATATCGGACTGGGATGCAGTGAGCGCATTCGACTGGTGACGTGGCTCCGAACGAGAGTTTGAAGACCATCCCAGCCGGATCGGTCAAGGGTTGATGACGCCACGAGGCACAGTCATGTGCCTTTTGTGAGGCCACGCGACGCCCCCTAAGGTTCAGCCACGTCGCGACACGCCACCGTCGCCTTTAGGTGAGGACTCCCATGAGCATTGCCCTGATCATCGTTGCCACCCTGCTCGGCCTTGCTGCCACCATGTCGGCTCTCGGCAAACTGCGCCGGATGCCGCAAGTAGTCGAGACAATGCACGCCGTCGGGGTTAAGGACTCGCAGATTCCCATCCTGGCGATCTTGGAACTACTTGGAGCCCTCGGCCTGCTGATCGGTATTTGGATCCCGTTCCTCGGCATGCTTTCAGGCGCAGCACTCACCCTCTACTTCGCCGGGGCGGTCATTTCCCACGTGCGGGTGAAGCAGCCGGTCAAGGATCTCGCACCTGCGTTGCTGCTGACCCTCGTTGCACTAGCAACGACCATTCTCGAACTGGGTCGCTAGCTTCGGGCGTCTGAAGTTCCTTCACGGGTCGCCTTGGCGAGGATCTCATCGGGGGTTCCGCTCGAGAGCGGCGAGCAGGGTGGTGTTGCTCTCGCGCATGCACCCGCGGGTGGCTTCCTCCGGCGGAGAGCCCAGGGTCGCCGCGACGATCGCGTCCTCCCGCCTCTGAACGCTGCTTTCAGGGAACTAGTGATGGGCCTTCCACGAGCGGGGCTGAGGATCCTGACCCAGATCGAAAGGGACGACTGAACTGGCAAGTTGACAACGGTGGTCGTGGGGATGACGAGACTGCTGAAGTTGAGCGATCCACCCGTTGGCGTGAGTCGGGAACAGGCGGTCGGGGCCATGGTGGTGGTTGCTGGGCGTCCGGCCCACGAATCGACGGTTCTATTCGTCCTTCAACACCCTCTTGCAGGATCGCGGAGATCGAACACAGGATGGGCCAGTACGACGAAAGCCTTAGCCGCGTTGGACGCCGTGATGCGTGCCTCGCCCCTTCAAAGGGTCACCTCGCCAAGCACGTACGTGCGTCACAGAGAAGTCCTCTCATCCGCCGCGATCCTTGGCGCTCACCTTGCCCTGCCGAAGGCACGGCACTGGGCCCGTCCCGTCACGGCATTCCAGTGAGATGTTGATCTGCAAGCCTGGATGGTGACGAGTGACCCGCACACCGTTGCCTGACTGTCAACGCTGGCGCAATCGAACGGGACACGTGAGTTTGATCTGTGCTGAGCGCCCCACGCGGTGGATCTGCGAGTCGATATCGCCCGTGGTTGGAGTAAGAACGTCAGCAGTATCGCGTCCGCAATCCACGGCCGAGTGTGAGAGTGACTCAGGAGCCGAAGCGATGCGAGCAAAGGTGTTTGCGTTCACGGCCCTGAGAGAGCGCTCACGGCGTCTCATTGCGAAGGGAACTCGAAGGCCAGCCCTACTTCTTGGGTGCGGATACGTCGATGTTCACGTGAGCGATGGGCCAATTCTCGTTGCGACGCGGGGACTCATCTTTGGTTCGCGTGATGTTCAGCTGCAGGTCTCCTCGAGCGAGCCAGCGGGAATCTCCCTGCTCGAGGCTGGTGGATCCCGTCGGCTGATTCTGAAGGCAGATGGGTATGCCCCAGCAGGCACGTAGGTACGCTGTCGGCCAAGTTGAGCGGATAGAAACGTCGATGCGAGTTTCGGATGTGGGCTTGGGGCTCACGACGACACTGGACCCGATGTTCTCACCGTAGCCGGACTCACTGCATATCTCCTCGCCCACGGCGAGTGTTCTCGTGCCCTCGCGATTGTTGATCGAGATCGCGCGGTCAAATCGGTTGGTCACGCAAACCTGAATATTCTTGGGCTGAGTGCCGCTGACCGACTGAGCCGTGAGAAGCTCTTCTTCAGCCGCAGGACCGTCCGTCGGCTGCGTCGCCTCACCACTGACCGCAGCCGACTCAGGTGCGGCTGATCGCGCCGGGCCTTCGGCGGCGCATGCGGCCAGCGGCATTGTTGCGAGCATCGCTAGTCCGGCCCACTTACTGGCTGCTTGCACGATCGTCCTTCCACCATCGCTCCAGGTCGCGGGTGCGTCCCTGTCCATCAACTGATGTCGCCGCAGCGTACTTACTCGCCGGATCGACTCCTCTAACCGGCTCATCTCGTCAGGACCATCCTCAGACTTGCCGAAGGGGGCTGTGCGGGTTTCAGTCACGTGGGCACCTTGTTGCGTACAGTTCAATCATGCGCGTCAATCAACCGCCTCTCGCTTTGATCCTTGGCGTCGTCGTTTCGACGGCCCTCCTCACCGCTTGCGGAGCCGCCGGAAGCAGCAACACCTCGCGAGCTGCCGCCGAGGCCTCAAGTCAGTGGCCCGCCACCGCAAGCGCGACGATGGAGGAGTCCATTGATGCGACGCCATCACCGGGCGCTGAGAGTTCAAGCGCCTCCGCGAGCGCCACGATGGAGGAGTCCATCGATGCGACGCCATCACCCGGCGCTGAGAGTGGGATCTCCACTGCGACCAGCGACAAGTTGGGCATGGCGGGCTGGGATGAAAGGGCTCCGGCATCTGTACCCGAGACGGCAACGCTCACCCTTCACGTCGGCAAGCGTCAACTCACGGCGCAACGGCTCGCGAATGGCCGGGAGTTGAGCATGCAGGACGATCGTGCGCTGCCCCTCTACCCGTGGATCTCCTGCACCTTCGGCTGTCGAACCGACGGTCCGCGACTCTGGTTCAACCTCCCTTCCGCAGACGGACCCCTTGCGTTCACTGCGCCTACGACGGAGGTTCCTGGTGCGCTGAGCTGGCAGATCATGTTGAGCAAGTACAACTGGCCCGCTGAAGGATTTGAATCCGCCTACCCCAATCAGGTCGTCTTCACGGGAATTCAATCAGACTGTTCGATTTGCGACACCAGTTTCACAGAGCGAGGCTTCACCAGGGTGGCCTTGGGCGACCAGGTGGGCTCCGGTATCAAGTCATGGCTGGCGCCTGCGAAATGGCCGGCTCCCGACAGCCCGATGATCGGTGAACTTCGCCTCTTCCGCGCCGGGACTGCCTTGCCCTCCGGCTGGATCGTTTCCGACGGACGGGCACTCGCGGCGAAGGACGAGGGATTGTCCTATCTTCTGAAGGGTGCGGGCTTCGTTCAAGGAGACGCGGCGCGCACTCCAACGATGCCCAAGGTGACCGGCTACACCTGGGCAATCGCGGCCGAAGGCGATTACCCGGACTTCGATAACTAGGCAAGCGGTCTTGCCCGAGCCAGCATGCAACGTGTTGTTGTCTTTACATCAGGCTTGAGGTCCATTGACCGCCAAAGGGCGCAAAGCCCCGGATTCCGTGCATCAGCCACTAGGCACGTTATGCATCCCGGGAGTTGGCTCGCAGTGAACCTACGCAATAGCCCAAGGATGCTTAAGACCCTTCTCCCGCTCATATGTCTCACGGCTGCTGCTGCCAGCCTGACGCTTGCCAGCCAGCACTCGCCGACGAATTGACCTGCATGGGCCAGACAGCAACCGTCGTGCAACACCGCGGCATGATCATCGGGACACCTGGGGATGATGTCATCCTGCTCACGGGCAAGGGCAGGGTCATTGCCCGCGGTGGCAACAACCTCGTCTGCGGCTCACCGAGCGCCATCCTGCAGTGAAGGAGCCATCAAGGACATGAGCCGTCATCCGCACCAGAACGCTCATTTCAGGGAATTGATGGAACGTCACACTAGAAGGCGCGAATCGGGCGGACCCGGAGCATTGAGGGAAACTCAGACGGCTTCTCCCCGCCCAACTCAATGAACGACAGGCTCCAAGCCATGGTGGAGCCCCTTCGCGATGAGCTCCAGTACCAAGAGTCAAAGCCCGGAAGGAAGTCCCACCCAGCATTGAGCGCGGTCAACTCACCTCTGGAGGGCAAGTACCAGTCATCGAGGCCGGCCCCGCGATAGGCACGGGCCATGTACATGGCCGTACCTTCGGCACACGGTTGAATCTCGAAGAGCCGCTCAGCGTTTGCGAGACCTTGTCCGAAACCGTCACTGGTCGGCGCCTTTGCTACGGCCCATTGGGTTGCCTCGTCACACCAGGGAGCCTTGGGATCCTCGGATTGTCCGCTCCATCCCTGAGGGGCGACTTCGAGATAGCGCCCCCAGTCCTGTCCGGGCCCGGCATCAAGGAAGACCTCGCCACCCCCCGGTCCGATGTCACCGATGCGGCACGGCCCTTGTTGCGCGCACGAACCCGGGCCCGTCTGCATCAGCGCCTCGGCTGAGGAGGGGGCTTCGACCGGGGCAGCGGTCTCAACGTCGGCGCCAGCAGACAGGGTCGGCGCCGCCGAGCCCTCCGAACTCGGAGCCCGGGAGTACGGTGATGCACTACGGGAATCCGTTGCACATCCGGTGAGAAGGATTCCGACAGCGGCCAGTGTGGCCAACGCCAACGCGCGCACAACACTCCAATCTCCCGGGTGTAGCACCCGATGGTTGCCCGAGTGTAATGACGCTAGGCGATCCGGCGGAATCCGCGCAGCCCGATTGTGGCTGCCAGCAGCCCAATCCCCACCACGATCAGGTAGTCATGCAGGGACCGACCCGCCACCACCCACGTGGCAACAGTGACTCCGATCGTGAGCTGGAGAGATCTCAAGCCGTAAATGAGCCCGGTACCGCGGGCCCGGAGTTCGTCAGGCAGGCGCTCCTGAAGCTTCGCCGCGAGCATGGCCTGCACGAAGGAACCGCAGGCGCTGGCCACCGTGGCTACGGCCGTCAAGAGGATGACCTGATCCAGAAGCCAGTCTCCTTGGATCGCCAACCACGAGCCGAGCGCTAGAAGCGCATAGAGCACTGTCGCGAATGTGAGATCCCGCGGCACTGGCCCGAGGGTGCCTCGCGCGGCAACGAGGAACCGTCCCGCGAAGACGCCAATAATCCCAGCGGACACCAATGTCGGGTTCAGCCAAACGATGTCCTCGGCCACGACTCCCATCGACAGCAGCGCGGACGGCAGCGCAAGGTACATAAGGCCGTCCGCAATGACGATGTCTCGCAGTTCCCTCTCGCGTCGCAATGCCAGAAGGAAGTCCCCAGCGGAGCCGCGCTTCGCGACGGAAGAGGGGGCACTGGCCGTTGGACGCTTGGTCACCACGAGGATCAGCAGCGCGACCACCGGGAACAGCGCGGCGGCAAGAAGTACTGAAAGTGCTCCAGAACCTACGGAGAGGCCAACTCCAATCCCGATGAGTGACCCTATGCTCGATCGGATTCCGTTCACGGACTCCGCGGCACCCTTGGCCTCATCCCCCACGAGACGGGCCTGGAACTTCGCGAGCGCCGACACGCTGATCGCCACGAGCGCACCGTCAATTGAAGCGACCGCAAGATAGGCGCCACGTGAGGGATCATCTCTCTGAATGAGGAACCAGAGCGCGAGGGTCGAACATCCCATCACGGCATAGACGATCACCAGGATGCTGCGCGGGGCGTACTTATCGGCCAGCGAGCCGGCAAACACGCCAGCGATCCCACCGCCGACAGTGGCCGCAACCGCGACATCGCCCACGCCCTGCGCACCGCCGAGACCGATGGCAGCGAAGTTATTGCGGGCGGTGGTGAGCAACATGGCGGCCACCATGACCGGCAGCATCACACCCATTAGCGCATAGAACGCAGGTGCTGCGCCGATTTGCGAGAAGACCCCGAACCGGGGCAGCCTCAGGCGGGGCAGGGTCTGGGCTAGCGAAGAGTTCCGATCTGATGGTGACTGTTTACTGCCGCCATTCACGCCCACGCTAGCCCATCCAATACGGCTCGATCCAATCCGAGAATTTCCGCGAGTCCATCGACCCACTGGTTCGGGCCACCTGAGAACCGTCTCGGTAGACGATGGTGGTGGGGACGCTCCTGATGTTCAGCTTTTGATAGATTTCAAAATTCGATTCGATGTCCACGACGCCGACGTTCGGCCTGTTCTCGCCCCCATAGGGCTCGAGTGACCGGATTGACCGGCTCATCTGATCGCATGGCGCGCAGTTGCTGTTTCTCAGCAGTACGACGTACGTTCCCCTGGAATTCTTGATCACTGTGTCGTATTCAGCGGAGTTCAGATCTCGGAACCAGTCACGTTCGACAGCCCCTGCCTGTCGGTCTATGGCCTCGGCCTGGATGGATGCCGGTGCACTCAACCCTGGCCCCGAGCAGGCCCCGATCAGCAGGGCAATTGGCACGAAGATGGCGCCGATGGGGCGGCGCGAGGCAAGCGGCATCGCAATCTCTCCTCAGTCACGTTATGTCAAACCGTAGTGGACGTGCGATCCGCTGTGGGTCCGCCGGTGATCCCAGGTCAGCCGTGTGGCAGTATCCCGTGATGCCTTCAACCATTCGAATGCCGAACTGCGCATTGGCGCTGGTCGTCACCTGCGGAGCCATGCTCATGCTCGCCGGCTGCGGATCACAGCCGACGGCAGCCGAGCCTTCCCGTGAAGCGGGCAACCTCGGAACTCGCGTGTGCCTTGTCAACAAGACCACGCTCAACGCATCCGTCGTGTTCACGACGAAGGACACAGCCCAGGAAGGTGCATTCCCTCCCGGCACACAATTGTGCGGAGAGGGCACCTTCGGACTCGGCCCGGACGTCGCCGGTGAGGTGATTTGGACCACCCCATCCTGGACCACGAAATTCTCGGCTTCAAACGTCTGGGTCGGCAACCCTGAGGCGACCGTGTTCGAATCCCTTGGTGGCGGGAAGAAGATGTGCCTCTCCAAAGGCTTTCAGATCAACGAGTCGATGACCGGGGACAACGGCGTCGTACAGATGAACGTAATCCGCCTTGCTGATGGCCAGTGGAAGGAGTTCGAGGTCGTCTTCTCCTCCAGTGCCAATCCGAGCGCCGATGGCAGTCGAGGGATGCTCCAGGGCTACCGACCCTGCACCGAAAAGAGTCCCCCAACCTCATAATCCGGACTGCCGCGCGTTCGAGCATGGCCCGGACCTCCCCAGCCACGATCAGCGTCCTGAGGCTTCTCCTCCTCGTCGGATGTGGCGCCGAGCCCACGGCGAACGAGCCTTCCCGTCAGCGGCCGACTGCATCTCCAACACCTGAATGGCAATATCGCCAAGATCCCCGGGTTTACCAACTGCTGCATCCAGCGCGGCCATCCGCTGACCTGGACCAAGACTCCCGAACAAGTCCTGGCCAGAATCAACCGAAGGAATACGTCAAACACGACCCACTAGCATCGACTGCTTCGAGCGAATTGTTCATGGCGGGTCCGCCGCGCTGGATGTGCGTAAGCCGGTTTTGGCGGGCTTCCTGGCATGCTCTGGGCGTGTATTCGCCAGTGCATTTCAAACCGGATCGGGCCACCGAGCGAGATCTGCTGTCGAGGATCGACGCGGGAAATCTCATCACGTCTACTGACCGCGGTCTGCTAGCAACCTTCTTGCCGGTTCTCATTGACGTAGACGCTGGCCCGCACGGCGTAGTCCTTGCTCACCTAGCTCGCAACAATGATCAGTGGCAGGTCGCCGACGAGGGCGAGGCCCTCTTCATCGCTGACATCATTGACGGCTACGTGTCACCGTCGTGGTACCCAAGCAAGGCTGAGCATGGGCGCGTAGTCCCTACGTGGAACTACATAGCCGTGCACCTCTACGGAACGCTTGTCGTGCATGACGACTCGGCGTGGGTTGAGTCAATGGTGCGCCGACTGACAGCCCGTCACGAATCCAGGCGCGCGGATCCTTGGACTGTCGACGATGCACCACGGGAGTACGTCGAAGGGCAAATCCGGGCGATCGTCGGTGTGGAGGTACTCATCACCAGGGTTGAGGCGAAGGTCAAAATGAGCCAGAACAGGCCGTCAGCCGACATTGACGGGGTGGTGGCTGGCGCCATCCAGCAGGAACAGGCCGACCTCGCCGAGTGGGTCCGACGCTCTGCCCGATGAGGGACGGGGCCAACGTGGTGCGTTACCGGGTATCGCGTCGGTGTAGTCGCAGCAGCCGTTCCCAGCTGACCATCGATGGGCATCCCGTAGCGTGCGGTCATGAGCGACCTGAACGAGGTTGGCGACCGAGACTCCTGGCGCTGTTGGCTTTGCGATGAGCCCGTCGACCCAGAAGCCTCAGTGAATGCCGATCGTGGCCCGAGTGTCGACAGTTGTCTTGTCCTGAAGGGCAAGAAGGGATCAGCAGGGGCAGAGCGCTTGGCGCACCGGGCCTGCAACACACGGAAGGGCAAGATGGCACCCGTCGTGCCGTGGGCCCCGGGCCTTCTCGTCGTGGATCCCGCGCCCATCGTGGCGACGGTGGATCGACTTGAACGCAAGGGGGG
>JAULZL010000152.1:0-13193 GCA_032117355.1 Candidatus Nanopelagicales bacterium | reverse complement strand
GGGCCGCGATCACGCACCGTGGCTCGGCACCGAGGTGGGTGAGATCGGCCTCGGCGTGGTGGATGCGGTACGACGGCACCTTGACCCGGCACACGTGCTCAATACCGGCCTGTGGCACGAGATCGATCATTCACCGATCACGGGCGGCTCAGGGTGAGCCGCTCAAGGGACCTCAATCCGCTGGGGAATGTCACGCGCGGCCTGACGGCGATGGCGATCGTCTGGGAGGGCTTCAGTGTCCTGCCGAGCAGCAACTTCTGGCCAACGGCTGACCAGCCCCCGGTTCTCCGGATACTCCTCGCTGCCGTCCTGATCACCTGGGTCGGCGTCATCGGCGCATGTGCCTGGCCCTCGCTTTCGCCCAGGGCCGCGAGGCTGATTCAGGCCGGGAATATCGCTGCGCTGTTCCTTGCTGGGTTCGTGGAGATTGTGCTGGCCGATGTGCAAGTTCCGAGCCCGTTGGCCGAGCCCTGGCAGCCGGGTGCCTCGCTCATCAACGTCGGGGCCGCCGTGACCGGGCTGCTCCTCGCTCGTCGACTGGCGGTGCCGATCGTGACGGCTGCGGTCGTTCTCGAGTCCCTCCTGATCATCGGCCAGGGTGCGGGCAACTTTGTTGCAACCGATGCCCTCTACCCGCTCTATGCCGCTGCCGTCGGAGCCGCGGCTATCGGGGGACGCCATGGGCTGGTCAACGCGGCAGGTAGGGCGGAGGCGGCACGTGGAGCATTGAGTGACGCTGCCACCGAAGCTGAGGCTGCGCGACAGGTCGGGGCAACGCTGGCTCAGCAGGAGCGGGCCCTTCACGAAGGCGTGCTGAACACCCTGACGGCCATCGCGCGCGGGGGCTTTCCCTCGGATGGCTGGTCCCTCGCCCGTATCAGGGGAAGGGCTGGGCAGAGTGCTGTGGCCCTGCGCGACCTCGTTGGCGGCGACTCACCGGACAGCCCACATTTGACCGGGAAGTGGGACGTAGACCTCGGCCCGATGATCGATCGCCTGAGCGCTCAGGGGTGTCGAGTCAGCGTTGAATTCAATGCGTCCGTCCAGTTGCCTGCAGGCATCTACAGGACCTTCATCATCGCCATCCGGGAAGCGCTAGCCAACGTTGAGCGGCACGCCGACGCCTCGTTGGCAACTATCAAGATTGACCGTGAACCTGGGCGTTTGCGGCGGACGACCGCCGTTATCCAGGATGACGGGCGTGGCTTCGACTCGCAAGCCATCGGTCAACGTTTCGGCCTGGACCAGTCGATTGATCGGGGGTTGGCAGAGATCGGCGGATCAGCGCGGGTTGCGACCGCACCGGGCGGCGGAACGACAGTGACTATGACCTGGACACCGCCCAAGGGCCGGAAGTCCAGCGAGCCGATTCCGGCGAGCACAGCCGCCTTCGCGCGTCCTGTCCTCGCCTGGTTCGGCATCTTCACCCTGGTCTCCTTCGCCCTGACCGTTGGAACGGTTGCGTTGCCCGTCTTGGACTTCACCGCCCTAGCCTTGGTTTTGGCCGTGGGCGGGCTCTTCTACTGGCGCAGCGGATCCAGTGGGCTTCCCAGCCGACTCGTGCTGCTCGCCTGCGTGGTGGCACCCATTGCATACCGACTGGACAACCTTGCAGCCGGAAGTTCTCCTCAGAGCCACTGGGCGGAGTGGTCCTCGGAGGCGATCGCGGCGCTCATGGTCGTTGTTGCGGCGGTCGGCCCATGGTGGAGCCCCGTTGCTGCTATCGCCTCGTGGCTGGTGACCCAGGGTGACCCTCTGCATGAGTTGCTCCAGCCCGGCTCCGCCGTCATCCTCGCGGGTGCCATTTTTGCTCGCAGCGTGCGGCGCAACACGCGTTACCTGAACGAGTACACCGAGCGAAAGGCGCATGAGGTGGCCGCATCCCTGGCGGCCCAGGAGGCGATCATCCGGACCCGGCGACGCTATGCCGTATTGCAGGAGTCGGATGCGGTGGCCCTCCTCGAGGGGATTGCCAATGGGGAGGTCGATCCACTGCGCGACGAGGTCCGTGCCAAGTGCGCGTTGGAGGAGCAGTTCATCCGTTCGGTCATGCGATTGGACCCCGTCGTTGACCAGGTCCATGCCTTGGCGGCTGTCATGGCCGCCCAAGCCCGCGGGCGAGGCCTAGCCCTGGAGATCGACCTGCGTGACACGTCCGGGATCGTCCCGGAGGACTTCACCGGCTTCTTCCGTGCGGTCACCAAGGGGCTCGAATGCGCGCGGTCGGGGGAGGTGGCACGGCTCACGTCGCGTCGGGAAGGGGACTCGGTGGTGTTGCGGTTTGTCGTCCACACGGATGTCTCCCAGTGCCCGTATCCGGAGTTTCTCGAGGTAGGTCCTACCTGGACGATCCACCTCGACCGCGTCGATGGGCTCCTGTTGTGCGAGGCACACCACTCATGCGAAGCACACCATGGTTGAGATGGAGCTTCCAGTTTTTGTTCCTCGGATCGCCGTGATTGACGACCATGAGCTGATCCGTGAGGGGCTTAGGGCTCTGCTCGAGCGTGAGGGCAATCGGATCGGTGAGGTCGTCTACTCAGGGCAAAGTCCAGCGGCGGCCGTGGCGTGCCAGCCTGATGTTGCCCTCCTCGATGTCGACCTTGGTCCGGGAGCACCGACCATCGAGAAATCCGTGGCCATGCTCCTGGGAGTGAGCAGCCGCGTCCTGTTGATCAGTGCGTTCGAGGACGCTGTCTCCGTTCGAGCTGCACTAGACGGCGGGGCCTTGGGATTCGTCCCCAAGCGCGCTTCGTTCGAGGTGCTTTTGGAGGCAGTTCACACTGTTGCGGGTGGCGAGTTGTATCTCTCCGTCGATCTCGCGTCAATCCTTGCTGCGGGTGTGGAGACCCCGGATCTCAGCCCGCGGGAGTTGGACGCCCTGCGGCTGTATGCGTCTGGACTGAAGCTCACGGCGGTTGCTCATCGGATGGGTATCTCCCCCCACACCGCCCGGGAGTACCTCGATCGGGTCCGGGTCAAGTACGCGAATCTCGGGCGATCTGCCCGCACCCGAACTGAGTTATACGTCCAAGCCTCCAAGGACGGTCTGCTGGACGCAGACCCGACTTGAGCATCTGTCGTGGGCATCTGCTGCCGATCGTGGCTCCTTGCGCGGTGTCCCCTCTAATGGGGACTCAAAACGCCCATGTGCGTCCGTGGCGCTCGACAGACTGGAAGTATCCGGAGAGCGCGGGGGGCTCCCCGGCTGACCGTCCGGACGGTTGCCACACGGGGCAGGCTACGTGCCGTAGACCCTGACTTGGGGGAGTGTGGGAACCGCCCGGACGGCCTACGAACCGAAGTCTGCATCCGTGAGGTCCCTGGGCGCTGCTGCACCTCGTGCTCCCGGGTAGCACTACTCCAGTGAGGTGACCAGCCGAATCTGAGTGATCGTGGGTGCGAGGTCGTCCTCGCTGAGCGACAGGGTGCGTCGTGCAGAATCCGGCCCCCAGCCGGCTGACTGCCAGAAGGCGCGACGTGGCTCATCATCGAGCACGACCCAGACGGCGGCTTCTGAGGATCCGGCCTGCCGGAGCATGTCGACGCAGGCGGTCATCAGACGTGAACCGTGCCCCGCTCGTAGGTGGTCAGGATCCATCTGGAGGTCGATGATCTCCCCGGCTTCCGGGGGCAGGTCGGGATCCTCGCTGGGGCCGATCGCCGCATAGCCCACGACGAGATCGCTGCCGGTCGAGGCGTCGATCGCGACGAGGAGTCGGTGGTTGGGGCTGGGTGGGTTGAGGATCGCGTCAGCCCAACTCGCCGCGAGCTCAACGGGGTCAAGGTGCAGGTCGGCTGCTCGCACGGCGGCCGGTGATGATTGCTGCCAGGCAGCGCACTGCACTCGTGCGATGTCATCAATGTCGGAGGTACGCGCGAGACGCGCGCCAGTGGCCATGCGGTCATTCTCTCCTGCTCGAGCAGCCTCGAGCCTGTTCGGCCCTGGACCGGTGGTCGATAGGGTGCGCCACGTGACGTCGGGAGCCCAGGATGATGCCGCGCCGGAGATCACCTTTCGTAGTGATGTGACCGTTGAACTCGTGCGCTCGAGCGCAAGTGACGCGGACGTCGTATTCGCGGCCCGGGTCTCGACCGTCGGGGAGCAATCCCTGGACGAGGTAAACGCCGATGCCACCGGCTCGCGGGGCCTGATCAACTACCTGATGCGCGAACGTCACGGTAGCCCCTTCGAGCACAACTCCATGACCTTCTTCGTGCAGGCACCGATCTTCGTCTGGCGCGAACACATGCGCCATCGGATCGCCAGCTACAACGAGGAGTCTGGCCGCTATCGCGAGTTGAAGCCGGTCTTCTATGTCCCCGGGCATGATCGAGACGTCGTGCAGGTTGGCAAGACAGGGGCCTATGAGTTCCTTCGGGGCACGACCGCGCAGTACGACCTGATCGACCAAGGGATGCAGGAGGCGTGCCGACAGTCCTTCGGCGCGTACCAGCGCCTGCTGTCCGCTGGTATCGCCCGTGAGGTCGCGCGAATGGTGCTGCCGGTGTCGATCTATTCCAGCGCCTACGTGACCCTGAATTCCCGCTCGCTGATGAACTTCCTTTCCCTGCGACGCAAGGTCAAAGGGTCGGCACATCCGTCCTATCCGCAGCGTGAGATTGAGATGGTCGCCGAGCGCTACGAGGAAGAGTGGGCCCGGCTGATGCCGTTGACCCACGCGGCTTTCGTGGCCAATGGTCGGGTGGCTCCCTAGCGGTGCGAGGATCCGAACGACCGGAGGGCGCAGTACCCTAGGCGCATGCCGAGCCCAGCGACGCAACCCTTCGGCGCGATGCTGACGGCGATGATCACTCCCTTCCATGCCGACGGCTCACTGGATCTTGAAGGTGGCCAGCGTCTTGCCTGCCACCTGGTGGACGACCTGGGCCATGACGGGTTGGTGATAAACGGAACGACCGGTGAGTCGGCCACCACCACCGACGAGGAGAACGTCGACCTGCTTCGTGCGGTGGTTGAGGCGGTAGGGGACCGGGCCACCATTGTTGCCGGCGTGGGCTCCAATGACACGAGCCACTCGGTGCACAGTGCGCGAAGTGCCGTCGAGGTCGGTGCCCATGCCGTGATGGCGGTCAGCCCGTACTACAACAGGCCGCCACAGGAGGGGTTGATCGCGCACTTCCACGCGATCGCGAATGCCACCGATCTCCCAATGCTCGTCTACGACATCCCCAAGCGAACGGGGGTCGCGATCGAGACGGAGACCCTCGTCCGAATCGCCGAACACCCGCGAATCGTGGCGAACAAGGACGCGAAGGGCGATCTTGAGTCCGCTCAATGGGGTATCGCCCGGACGGATATCGCCTGGTACTCCGGGGACGACATCCTCAATCTCCCACTGCTGTCCATCGGGGCCGCAGGAATGATCTCGGTCGTCGGCCATTTGGTCGGAGACCGGCTCAAGAACATGGCCGAGGCCTTCTGGGCCGGTGACGTGACGACCGCCATCGCCATGAACCGCTCACTTCTGCCGGTCTACGCGGGCGTGTTCCGGACTCAGGGGGTTATCACCATCAAGGCAGCGCTCACCGACCTTGGACTGCCAGGCGGACCGGTGCGCCTGCCACTTGTGGATGCCACGCCCGAGCAGCGTGTTCAACTGCGCCGTGATCTCGCCACCGGTGGCGTACCCGGATTCACCGAATGATCCACAGCGAACTGCCCGCTCCGCCGCCACTGGCCGACGGTGCTCTGCGGATCTTCGCCCTTGGTGGGCTAGGCGAGATCGGTCGAAATATGACCGTTTTCGAATTCGCCGGACGGCTGCTCATTGTCGATTGCGGGGTGCTCTTCCCCGAGGAGTCTCAGCCCGGCGTGGACCTGATCCTTCCGGATTTCGAGCCGATCAGGGATCGACTCGATGACATTGACGCCGTCGTGCTGACACACGGGCACGAGGATCACATCGGGGCGATTCCGTACCTGCTTCGGTTGAAGGCCGACATCCCGCTGCTCGGCTCACGTCTGACGCTTGCCCTCGTCGAGGCGAAGTTGCGCGAGCACCGAATCTCGCCCCTCTCGATGGACGTGGCCGAGGGGCAGGTTCACCAGATCGGCAGCTTCTCCCTGGAATTCCTCGCCGTCAACCATTCCATCCCGGATGCACTTGCTGTTGCCATCACGACCCCTGCGGGAGTGGTCCTGCATACGGGCGACTTCAAGATGGACCAGGTCCCCCTCGACGGCCGGATTACCGACCTGAACGGGTTCGGTCGGCTCGGTGACGCGGGCGTCGACATCCTCATGGTCGACAGCACCAATGCGGAGGTACCCGGCTTCGTGCCGAGTGAGCGAGACATCGTCCCGGTGCTGGACGCCGTCTTCATGCGAGCCCAGGGGCGAATCATCGTTGCCTCATTCGCCTCGCACATCCACCGGGTTCAGCAGATTATCGACATGGCAGCACTGCATGACCGCAAGGTTGCCCTGGTCGGTCGGTCAATGGTTCGGAATATGGGGGTGGCACGTGACCTTGGCTACCTGAACGTTCCGGGCGGCATCCTCGTCGCTCCGGAGGAACTGGCCTCCCTGCCCGAGGACGAGTGCGTCCTGATCTGCACCGGTTCGCAGGGTGAGCCGATGGCGGTCTTGTCGCGCATTGCGAATCGGAATCACCAGATCAGCGCTGGGCCGAATGACACGATCGTTCTGGCGTCCTCCCTCATCCCCGGTAATGAAAATGCCGTCAACCGGGTGATCAATGGACTCGCGAAATTTGGCTCAACCGTGGTTCACAAGGGAAATGCGCTGGTCCATGTGTCGGGTCATGCGGCGGCGGGGGAGTTGCGGTACGTCTACAACATCGTCAAGCCGCGGCATGTCATTCCGGTGCACGGTGAGTGGCGGCATCTTCGAGCGAACTCGGCGATCGCGCAGAGCGTGGGGATCCCGCGCGATCGCATCCTCCTGGCCGACGATGGCGTCGTCATAGATCTGCTGGATGGCGCAGCGCGTGTGGTCGGCTACGTGCCCGTCGGCTACGTGTACGTCGACGGATCGAGCGTCGGTAACGTGACCGAGACCCTCCTGAAGGACCGCCGAGTGTTGGGGGAGGAAGGGTTCATCTCGATCTTCGCTGCTGTGGACCTCATCGAGTCGAAGGTGGTGGCGGGCCCAGAGCTCCACGCCCGCGGCCTGGGGCTGGACGATCGCGCATTCGAACCGGTGCTTGATCTGGTGCGCCGTTCCCTCGAGGAGGCGTTGCTCGCGGGCGTGGTCGATGTCCACGACCTGCAGCAGCGGATCCGACGCGTGGTGGGAAAGTGGGTCAACGCCCAGCACCGGCGCAAGCCGATGATCGTCCCCGTGGTGATCGAAGCCTGAGTCAGCCCGCTGGCGTGCACCAGGTTTGATACTCGTCGGCTTTCGGCACGATGGCCCATCCCCAGCGACCATCGGCGCGATCCTTCTCTTCCCATAGGAGGGACCCGATGATCCGATTGTCTGCGCTCACCAGGCCAACTGCGCCGGTGCATTGCGCCTCGGGGCCCTGAGCCACAATCAATTGCTGGGTTGACTGGCCCGGCAGGACGGTCAGCGGTGCCTGCGCGGGTATCCACCCGGCGGGCACGGGCTGGCTGAGCAGGCTCGGGTCGATTCCGATCGCGAAGGGATGATCCGGGTCGGGAGGTGAGATGTCAGCAGGTGCCCATGGGTCGGGCTGCGGTGCTCCGTCGTAAACCCACGGAGTGCCCTTCCCCCCGGCGATCGTTGAGAAGACCGGGCTCTGGGGCGGGGTCGCGGCCAATGATGGCGAGAGCTCGAGGCCCTGGGCTGTCTTCGCGCCCGCGGCATCCAAAATGGTCTGTGCAATCTGGCCGTTGGAGCGCGGCTCGGCAACGACCCGGGGTTCCTGCTGCCCCGGTTGCTTGACCAGGAGCGGAACATGGGCCACCTCTGTCCAGCGCTGGACGAGGGAGTCGCCGTAGCGGCGATCACCGGTGAATGTGATGCCGGCACCGTGGTCTGCGGTGACCAGGATGAGGGTGTCGTCATAGGCCCCGGCAGCATCGAGGACGTCCAGCAGTCGACCGAGTTGACGATCGAAGTCAACTGCTGAGTTGGCGTAGAGGCGCCGCTCCATCGAGGCGAGTTCGGCGCTGCGCATGAGGCCGGTCCGATCCGTCCCCACCATGTGGGCACCCTCGACCACAGGAAGCTTGGGCGGGTAGATGTCCTTGCCCTCACGGTCCACCGACCACGGAGCGTGGGTGCGGATGGAGTGCCAGAAGGTGAAGGTAGGCGCGCCAGACTCCTGCGCCCTCTTCCATCGGGCGATGACTGCGTCCACGGTCGATCCGGAGGCACCGGACCCGAACTCGTCGCCGCCGGCCCAGAAGTCGCGCCACTTGCCGTCCAAGGACGGGAACATCTCGGCGTAGGGCGGCCCGAGGGTGCGCCCGGCCACGGCTGCAGTGTCGGCGAGCAATACGCGCAGCTGGTCGATGAGTGACTCGCTATCTGCCTCGCGGGTGTCGGCAGCGGTCACGCATGATGGGTCATCGCATTCGAACCGGTATATGGGTGACTGCATGACGATGGCGTACTCCGAGGCAAGCCCCGGTATGAAGCCCCGTGAGGCGCGCATGCGATCTACGTCGGCCACCTTGGAGACATCCGAAATTCCATTCATCATTGCGGGCACGGCAAAGTCCGTGTAGTTGGCGACCGCGTAAGCGTGCGTGTAGGTCGTTGCATCCCGTTGCAGCCGAGCAAGGTTGGGGAACTCGGGCCTGACCTTCCCCTGCGCGTCGATGACCAGCGAATACTGCAACTCATCGGAGATGATCCAGGCAAGTGAAGGCCGGTCCGCACGCTGGTCGAACTCCAGGCTCGCAACTGGCGCGGAGCCGGTCTCGAAGGCCGACAGTGCGACCGGTGCGATCGAGGCAAGGGTGGCGCATGCCAGTAAGGCGCGCCCGGCCTGCCACTGCCGTGCGGCGAGGGCTAGAGCCACGGCAAAGATCGCTCCGACAATCCACCCAAGGGTCGGCAGGCCGGCGAATACCGCCCGAGCGAGGATGTTGCCGGCTGCAAACCAAGCCAGCAGGAACGTCACCGTGCTGAGCGCTATGTCCCCGTAGGGCTCCGGAAGTTCCATGGCACCTCGGGCCAGCGCGAACAGCAGGAGCCCGAGCAGGCCGAGAGTCACGATTACTGCGATGAACCAGGTGATGACGCCGACTCCGTGCGCGGCGAAGAAGGCATCGTTGCGGGCGATCGCATCCACGGCCGGGATAACCACGGCGAGGAAGAGAAGTGCCATCAGCCAGCAGGCCGCATCGAAGGCGCTGGTGTTCGCCCGGTTCCTGATGCGGGACGCGACGGCCATTCGATCCATGCCTACCCTCGCCCTCGTTTCGCGTGCTCAGTAGTCAGACGCGTTGACGACGATTCTGGTGGACGAGGTCGTACCGACCTGCTCCACGGACCGGAACCGCGCCCGCATGCACCGGAGGAATTCCTGCGCCGAATAGGCACCCGTCCAATTCGGGATCTGGCTCAGCAGGATTCGTACCTTCTCGTCGTCCTCGGTGGCGAACTCGATCTGGACGGGTGCGCCGAATCGGGCGAGGGCCTCAATCGCCAGTGGCATCGGAGTTCCCTGCGTGATGACCACATGGTGCAGCACGGCCTGGCAGATCACCGCCGATGGCCTGATCCGGGCGGTGAAGGCGGCGAATTCCTGATCGAGCAACCCGCAGGCTGGAGAAAGGCTGGTGATATCGCCGAGAAGAGGGGTGATGGCCGGCGCCAGATCGGGTGCCTGGGAAACCCCCTGGTGCAGGACGTCGAGCGCGCCAGCATCAGCATCCATGACGATGACGCGTGCGCCAGTCTCCCGGACGAGGTCTGCGCCGGTGAAGCCGTCATTGCCACCTACGTCGAGGACGAGCCTGGCACGGCCCGCCCCATCGCGGACGAAGGTGCGCGCGAACGAGGCCTTGCGCTCCAGATCCTCCGAGCCGTAGTGCTGCCGGGTGCCGTAGTCATGCCAGGTGGTCTGGTGTGCGCGAGTGGTGAGGGCCTCCACCTGCGAACGCAGTCGCCGGGTCAGGCCATTGGTTGCCTGCAGGGCCAGCCCTCGATCGCGAGTTGCCTGCTGGGAGAAGGCCGTCTCTGAGGGGGCATTGCGAGCAACTGGCCGCGTTGATGCCTGCAAGAGGAACAACGAGAGCCGTCGCCGCTGGCGACGGGGCATCACCGAGCGGGCAACCTCCGAGCGCAGCCCGTGGCGGCGGCCAAGTTCCCATGCATCAGCCGCGGTAATCCGGTCACCTGACCCTACGGCCAGGGGATTGATGAAGTGCTCGATGAACTGTCGGGCGGCATTCCAGGACGGGTTCGGTCGCCAGGTTTCGATGGATCCGAGGTCGATGAAGACCGGCTGCATCCCGCGGAACTGCACATTGAAGGCCGAGGCATCCTTGAGGTCCAGGCCCAGGTCGAGGAGACGGGTTCGCAGGTCGAGGGTGAGTCGGGCGGCCTGTTGAAGCAGGGAGTTCGGCCATTCCCATGGATACGTGATGACCTCGAGTGACTCGACGGCGTACACGGTGGGGGATTCCGGTGCCGGCCGGCCGGTCGCCAACTGTGCATGGTTCAGGACCGTCTCGATGCGGTGATCGTCAACGCGATCGAATCGGACCATCGAGCCGGCCGCGACGAGGTCCGCATAGACGCTGGATGAGTGGAAGTTGTCGAGGGCGGCCGCTGATGCGGGGGAGGCAATTCGATACCAGGTGCCGTCCACCTCGACGGCGGAATTCTCCGGGTCGCGGAAACTGGCCGAGGCCGCCGGTGTCACTGGTCAGTCGGAGTGGAGTCGGCCTCCGGCGCGTCACCCTTGCGTCGGGTCAGTCGGGAAACCTTGGAACGGACGAAGAACCACATCCCGGCGGCCCCGCTGGCGATCGCCGCTAGCAGGTACGAGCCGGAGCCCGCATCGATATAGCCGAGCACCGCCGCACTGGTGTGGGCCGTCAGGTCGCTGGTCAAGAGGTTTACGCCGAGGTCACCGAACATTCGCGCAGACTACATGGCCGCCCGGGCCCAAGGTCCCTCGGTCGGATCTGGGGCGCACGGGGAACGACACGACTCATGAGACTGGTGTGACTCTAGGTACGCGTGGGGTTTTGGCTATACGCTCCCCCCATGGCGTCTCGTTCGTCCGCGCCGGCGCGCTCGCGCTCCGGTCGCGGTCCTTCCCCCAGCGGCCGTGGTGGCAGTAGCACGCGTGTCGCTGGGTCCCGGGCATCCGGTGGAGCGACCGCGCGAACCAGCTCCAGTCGAACGTCATCTGGGACGCGCCCGGCCGCGAAACCTCGTTCGACCAGCCCGACCAAGCCTCGTTCGAACGGCTCGACCAAGCCTCGTTCGAACGGCTCGACCAAGCCTCGTTCCGGAGCCAGTCGATCGACGTCGAAGCGCCCTCCTCGCCGGGGGCTCCTGCGCCGGATCATGGCTGCACTTGGACGAGCAATCTCCGCAATCTGGCTTGCCCTTGCGCACGCTCTTGGGGCTATTGCCCGCAGCGTTGGCCGTGGAGCCCGCGATCTTCCGCCCGAGCAGCGCCGCGACGGTGTTGCCCTCGCGCTGATGGCGGTTGCCGGCGTCAGCGCGGCAGGGATTTGGTTCGGCGTGGATGCCTGGTTCGTTGCGTGGACGGCCATGGTTGCGACATCCCTCATCGGGGTCCTCGCGGTTGGCCTGCCCATCGCGTTCCTAGCTCTGTCCTGGCGATTCCTTCGACATCCCACCGAAGGGGACGCAACCGGTCGACTGGTGATCGGCTGGAGTGCGGTGAGCCTGTCCGTGGTCGGCCTGTGGCACCTATCACGGGGGATCCCCGACCCGAGTGCAGGGGCCGCGTCGATGGACGATGCGGGGGGCCTCATCGGATGGGTTGCAACGGCGCCGATCACCTCGGCCGTTGGACCCGTCGTGACCGCCCTGATCCTGGTTCTCCTGCTGGTCTTCGGGCTGCTGGTCGTCACCGCCACCTCGCTGCGGTCGGTTCGCGCGACGATCGGCGGGGTGTTCGCCGGGAATCGACGGCAGACTGATGATGAGCATCTCTCCGGTGATCGTGAGGCCACAGACCACCGCGACCCTGACCCTCGATTGGCAGGTGGGGTTGCGGATAGCTACCGCGACTCCATGCGTGACTCGATGCGTGACTCAGGGGGATTGCCCGGCCGTGGACGCGAGGGCCTACGCGACTCCCGGTCCCAGCGCAGGCGTAGTGCCGACTCGCTGGACGAAAACCCGGCTGACCTTGAGCATGTAGCCGACGCCGGCCTCGGCAGTCGACGGGACGACCACCGGCCCGCCGCCGTCCTGATGACCGGCGTGTCGCCCGCTCGGACATCCGGTGCGACCTCGCCCAGCGGCGAGTTGTTGCACACAGGTGCAACGTCCCTGCCGTGGGCCGCGCCCCAAACCGGTGCCACATCCCGTGGCGACTCGACCTCGCTGGCGCCAAGCGCTTCTGGCGTGGACTCCATGCTCGACATGGGTCGCCTTTCGAATCCTGGGCTCTCCAACCCGGCTTTGGCTCGCGAGGTTCAACTCGCGACGAGTGACCTTGCGCCGACTGCGGGGCATCCCGCGCGCAGCGAGACGATCGCATTGGTTCGGCCGAGCGCCCCGGTGACACAGTCGCCACCCCCGACTCCGGCCCGAGCCCCGCGAGCCCCGCGAGCAACTGCGGCGGGCAAGCGTGGTCGCACGTCCCGCTATGTCCTCCCGAGCCCCAACCTGCTCAAGAGCGGACCGGCCCACAAGGCCGCCACGAGCGCGAACGATCACGTCGTGCAGGCCCTCACCGAGGTGATGGAGCAGTTCGGAATCGATGCTCAGGTAACCGGCTTCATGCGCGGGCCTACCGTGACCCGATACGAGATCGAACTCGGGCCGAGCGTGAAGGTGGAGCGGGTTACGGCCTTGGGGAAGAACATCGCCTACGCGGTGGCCAGCGCCGATGTCCGGATCCTTAGCCCGATCCCCGGAAAGAAGGCGATCGGCGTCGAGATTCCCAATGCCGACCGCGAACTGGTGGCGCTTGGCGACGTCCTTCGAAGCGGCAATGCAAAGAATGACAGGCACACGATGATCGCTGCCCTCGGCAAGGATGTGGAAGGCGGATTCGTGGTTGCGAATCTCGCGAAGA
>JAULZL010000151.1:0-15786 GCA_032117355.1 Candidatus Nanopelagicales bacterium | reverse complement strand
AGATCGCCCATCAGGGCCACGGCCCCTATGCCGTCCTGGCGTTGATGGGCAATGGCCGCGCCCCAGGCTGTTGACACACAGCCATCAATGCCGGAAGTGCCGCGGTTGCCGAGAACGATGCCCTCGCGGACCGCCGTAGCGGCAAAGGAATACACGTGTCGGACGGGCCAGGAGGCGCCGACGAAAAGCAGACCACCGGGTGGCAGGGACTGCGCTGTTGCCCGAGCAACATGCATTCCGGTGAAGATCGCGCCCTCCCCTGCCAGTGCCGTCTCGACAGCGGCCGAAGCGAGGACGTCAGCCCGCTGCCATGAGGCGAGCCAGGACGGATCCGCCTCAGCCTCCTCGGGGGGAAGGGGCACCTGGGCCAGCACGACATCAGCACTACGACCCGGATCACTCCACTGGGGTCGCGCATCGACGGCCAGGTGCAGCCCGGCCCGAGTAATCTGTCGAGCCACCGCCCGACTGAGTCCGACCCGGCCCACGGTGATCACCACATCGGGCAGGTGCTCGGTGGCGAAGTCCGGGTCGGCGAGCAGCAGGGCACCGTGGCCAAGGGCGGTCTCGCAATCGGCGACATTGCCGCTGGGTTCGCCGATCACCGGCCATCCCAGAGCATCGCCGAGATCGTCCACCAATTCGATGGCTTCGGAGTCCGCGTGATCGCCAACGATGATGAGCCCGCGGGCGGGCACCACGGCATCCTCGTCCAGGGATTGCAGAATCTCGTCCAGCGGCAGCCCAAGGCCCGCGACCATTCGGATATCCGCAGTCCAGGGGCGACCATCCGACCGTCCGTCGAAGTCAGCTGGGAGATCGCCGGTCTCATCGGGCACGAGTGGATCAGCGAACGGCATATTTATATGGACGGGGCCGGGGCGCATGGCATCTGTCGACACCGCCACGGCACGCGCGATAGTGGATCGCCACAGGCGGTTCTGCTGGGCGGCAATCGACCCGTCGTCAACGGCGGAGTCAGCCGTCGCCATGTCGACCGCCATTCGCACGCAACTGCCGAATACACCTGGCTGGTCAATGGCCTGATTGGCGCCGACACCACGCAGTGCGGCTGGCCGATCTGCGGTGATCGCCAGCAGCGGCACATCGGATAGGTCCGCCTCAACGAGGGACGGATGCAGGTTCACGGCAGCGGTGCCCGATGTGGTGATCACGACGGCCGGCACGCCGCTGACCTTGCCCAAGCCGAGCGCGAGATATCCGGCAGAGCGCTCATCGATTCGCACGTGCAGGGCCAGTTCGCCGCGTTCCTCCGCCTGGGCCAGGGCAATCGCCAGCGGGGCCGAGCGCGAGCCAGGTGCCAGAACGACATCGGTGATCCCGCAGCGCAGCAGTTCGTCGACCACCACACGGGCCTGGGCGGTCGACGGGTTCACCGAGTCATGCTTTCACGGATGCAAGCAGATCGCTCCACTCGCTCGGGACCCGCGCTTCCCAGGCCCTGACGAGTCGGCCCCGCCACCAGTCAGCCCGCTCCCCCGGCAGTTGGTTGCGCGCATCGAGCAGTGCATCGAGATCCGGCGCGGTCCGGGCCACCGGAACCCGACCGCCCACGGGCCGCACGGTGCTCGCCACGAGGTCGGTGGCCAGCAGGGCACCAGTGCCGAGTCCGCATGGCTCATCGATGTCGAGGATCCCAGCAAGCATGATCGGCACGCTCAGACCCACCGAGGAATCAAGCGCCCCGCTGACGATGACGCGCATCGGCAGGCGCTCGGCGATTTCCAGGGCCGGGCCAATGCCTCCCACCGGCACCGGCTTGAGGATCGCGACGTCCGCGACCTCAACGAGGCTTCGGGCCAGTTCATTGGCCTCATCCAGACTCCCCGCACGTCGGATGGTCTCGTCAATCGCGATGGGGACGTCGCAGGCGGCGCGTAGTGCACGCAAGTCCTCCGGGTCACGGCATGGCTGTTCGACGTACTCGATGCCGTAGGCACCGAGCCTGCGCAGGATGGTGATCGCCTCCTGCTGGCTCCACGCCCCATTCGCATCGAGTCGGATCAAGCCACGGCCATGACCAAGGGCGACGTCCAGGCTGTGTCGGACAGCGGCTATCCGGGCTTCGTCCTGGGCCAACCCTGAGCCCACCTTCGCCTTGATCGTGGTGCATCCGTCTTCGAGGACGGCTGTCCGGGCGAGGACGGCAGCCGTGTCAGCCGATACAGCCGGGATGATCGCGTTGACGAGAACACTGGTTCGCGGTGATGCCGGCCACCGGCCGTAGGCGGCCTCCACGGCACTGCGCAGCCATCGCGAGGCTGCCCGGTCGTCGTAGTCGTCGAAGGGCGCGAATTCCCCCCAACCCGATGGGCCCTGGATGAGGAGTCCCTCGCGTGTGTCCAGGCCACGGAAGGTCCGATGCAGCCGTAGCGAGAATCCGATCGCGCTGGCGAGTAGTGCCCTCTCGTCGATCATGCGGTCACGGTCGACGTGGGAACTTCTCGAACTCCGGGCGTCGACGCTCCTTGAAGGCATCCCGGCCTTCCTGGGCCTCTTCGGTCATGTAGAACAGCAGGGTTGCGTCACCGGCTAGCTGCTGAACACCGGCCAGTCCATCGTCCACCGCATTGTGTGACGCCTTGAGCATTCGAAGGGCCAGTGGCGACATCTGGAGCATCTCCTTGGCCATGGCGATGGTCTCGACTTCAAGGTCCTCAATCGGCACCACGGAGTTCACCAGCCCCCAGTCATATGCCTGTTCGGCCCCGTACTGCCGGCAGGTGTACCAAACCTCACGCGACCTCTTCTGGCCAATGGTCCGAGCGAGGAGGCCCGAGCCGTAGCCACCGTCGAAGGATCCAACCTTGGGTCCGGTCTGGCCGAAGCGCGCATTGTCAGCGGCAACGGATAGGTCGCACACAACATGGAGAACATGGCCACCACCGATGGCGTACCCCGCGATCATCGCGACAACCGGCTTGGGCGTCCGGCGGATTTGAACCTGAAGGTCGAGGACATTGAGCCGTCCAATGCCCTGCTGAGCGATGTGGTCGTCACCGATGTAGCCATCGTCCCCGCGGATCACCTGATCACCACCGGAGCAGAAGGCCCAGTCGCCCTGGCCGGTGAGGACGATAACCCCGATGCTGGAGTCATCGCGTGCCCGATTGAAGGCGTCGATGAGCTCGAAGAGGGTCTGCGGACGGAAGGCATTCCGCTTGTGCGGCCTGTTGATGGTGATCTTCGCAACGCCCGCCGCATCCCCCGAGGAGTGCTCGTATCTGATGTCCGTGTACTCGCCCTGTGATAGCCACTCGCAGGCCGGTGTGATCGACGAGAAGGCGGGATCCTCCAACGCTGGCGAGCCTTCCGGCACGACGGGGGTCAGGGGGTAGCGGGTACGGGTATCCATGAAGGGAACGCTATCGCGGGGGCATACGCTCAGCGCGATGCAAACCCGGCCGTTGAACCGAGTACCCGTGCCTCCCGGGCCAGCCGGGGTCAGCGCCCTCGTTGGCCCGCTGAGGGCAGCGCTCGACGGCTCGGGTGCGGCAATCGTCCCCGTCCCGGTGGTCGGGATGACGGTTTCCCAGCAGTACGTTCAGCGACTCCTTGACGCAACCCGGCCCGATGATCCGGATACTCCACTTGAAGCCGAGGACATCGCAGTCGTCGTCGCCACCTCCGGGTCGACCGGTCACCCGCGCGGGGTCCTGCACACGTCAGCCACGCTGCAGGCCCTGAGCGATGCGGTCAACGGAGCCGGTGCCCCGCAGTGGATTGCCGCCCTGCCGTTGACGTCTATGGGCGGACTCAACGTTCTCCTCCGGGCCGTGCACTGCGGGATCGAGCCGGTGGCACTTGCCAGCATCGGCGGTGCCGTGCCCTTTACCCCGGAAATGTTCTGCGTGGCGGTCGAGGAAGCCCGACGCCGAGGCCCGGACGTGCGGGTGGCGCTCGTCGCGGCGCAGGTGCGTCGGCTGCTCGCCGACGACGCCGGCTCCGCAGCCCTGGCGTCCTGCAATCAGGTGCTCGTCGGGGCCGGACCGGTGCCCGCAACGACCCTGCTCGCAGCACAGCGGGCTGGCGTCGAGCTGTTACGTACCTATGGCGCGACCGAGACGGCCGGCGGCTGCGTCTATGACGGCGTGCCGCTGCCCGGGGTGCACCTGGGCTTCGAGGCGGGAACGGGCACTGCGGCCTCTGGGGAACCCACGAGCGGCGAGATTATTCTGAATGGGCCGATGGTCGCCCGGGGCTACCGCTGTGATCCTGGGTTGACTGACGAACGCTTCACCATCGAGGGCTACCGCACCGGCGACCTCGGGCACCTCATGGACGGTCGACTCGTCATCACTGGACGGATGGATGACGTCGTGATCGTCAACGGGGTCAACGTCTCAGTGAGTGCGGTCGAGGAGGTGATCAACGACTTGGCACCCGTTGTCACCTGCGCGGTACTGAGCCTTCCAAGCCATGACGGCGATGCCGCCGAGCCGACACTGTGCGCTGTCGTGGTCTTGCGGGAGCAATCCTTGGAGTTCCCCGAGGCACTGCGCGACGCCGTCCGGCAGGCACTGGGCGCACCCGCTGTCCCGCGGCGCATTGCTGTGCTCGAAGAATTGCCGATGCTGCCGAACGGCAAAATCGATCGTCGAACTCTGGCCGCAATGGCCACGTCACCGGAGGGCCTGCCATGGCAACGTTGAGGCAATGGATCGATGGGGCCCGACCACGGACCCTGCCAACCGCCCTATCCCCCGTCCTCATCGGCACCGGCCTCGCGGCATTGGACAGTGGGGCCATCCCGATTCGGGCATTGGCAGCCCTGATCGTCGCCCTGGGACTGCAAATCGGGGTCAACTACGCGAACGACTACAGCGACGGGATCAAGGGCACGGACGCGGTGCGGGTCGGCCCGGTGCGACTCGTCGGCCAAGGGCTGGCATCACCGGCAGCGGTCCGAACTGCGGCCTGGGGAGCCATGGCCGTTGCCGTGGCGTGCGGACTCTTCCTCATCGCAGCTACCGGGGACTGGTGGTTGCTCCTCATCGGACTGGCCTGCATTGTCGCTGCCTGGCTTTACACCGGTGGCCCCAAGCCATACGGATACCTGGGCCTTGGCGAGGTCTTCGTCTTCATCTTTTTCGGCATCGTTCCGGTGATCGGCACATACTTCGTGCAGACCGGCACGGTGACCGTGGCCGTCCTCATCGCCTCCGTAGCCGTCGGGTCGCTTGCGTGCGCAGTTCTCGTCACAAACAACCTGCGGGATATCCCGACTGACTCAACATCCGGCAAGCGCACCCTGGCGGTGCGGATTGGCGACCGGCGCACGCGGACCCTCTACGTGGGCCTCATCGCCCTCGCGGCCGCCACCACCATCGCGTTGGCCCCGGTCTCGACCTGGCTACTACTGCTCAGCCTGCCTGCCTTCGCCCTGGCCGTCAGGCCCATCAGGGCCGTCCGGGCCGGAGCCATCGGTCGAGATCTGATCGGAGTCCTGGCGCAAACCGGCCTCCTGGTGCTCACCTACGGCCTGTCGGTGACGGCGCTGCTCATCGTCAGCCTCGTCCTCCGCTCGGGCTGAGGCTTCAATTCGGTCGTTCATTCGCTGCATGAAAGCGGCAAGTCCGGTTGCCACTTCACCCCGGGGACGATCAAGCAGGAAGATGCTGATCGTGCCCGAAATCGCCAGTGCAACAACAAGTGCGAGCAGGCCCCGCAGCGGAGTCAGGAATTGCAGCGGCAACCAAACGACCACGAAGAGCAGCAGTCTCAGGACGCTGTAGATGGTGACGGCCAGCCATCGCGGACGATTCTTCGGCACGGACCCACCGTATGTCAGGGGCTGATCCCGTCTGCGGCGACCTCCGACGAATCGGGTTACGCTAAGGAACCACTCGGCAAAGGCGGTAGAGATGATTCGCGTCCTCGGCATGATCGTGCTCGTCGCGGCCTACATCTCCTTCTTCTTCGACGTCCTACGCACTCCTCGAGGGGACGTGCGGGCCCTACCCAAGTGGCTTTGGCTGCTCATCGTGCTCATCATCCCGATCGTCGGCGGAGTTCTCTGGCTAGTTCTCGGCCGAGCCTTCCCATCGCGCGGGTCACGTTGGCGGCGACGTGCACCAATTGCACCCGATGACGATCCGAGCTTCCTCAAGACGCTCGACGACGAAGCCTGGCGTGAGCGAATGCGCCGTCGACGCGGGGAAACAGGACCGGGACCAGCCGCTACCTAATCGGCGGCGCTCAGCCCACACCTGCATATGAGTGCAGGCTGTTGACGAAGATGTTCACTCCGAAGTAGTTCACCAAGAAGGACACCCAGCCGATGATGGCAATCCACGCGGCCCTGTCCCCTCGCCATCCGGCCGTGGAACGTGCATGCAGGTATGCGGCGAAGACCACCCAGGTGATGAATGCCCAGGTCTCCTTGGGATCCCAGCCCCAATAGCGACCCCAGGCGTTCTCGGCCCAGATGGCGCCGGCAACCACAGCGAAGGTCCATAGCGGGAAGCTGAAGGCCACCGTCCGGTACGTCAGGGTCTGCAGGCGCTGGGCATCAGGCACCTTCGCCATCATTCCCGTCACCTCACCCGGCCGCCGCTCCGCCCGACTGCGGACAATCGAAAGAGCTGCTGTCGCAGCCGCCAGGGTGAAGGCGCCCGCGCAGATGATCGCGGCGGAGACGTGAATGATGAGCCAATAGGACTTCAGTGCCGGGACAAGTTGCGCCGCCTCGGTGTACAACACGGTGACCGCAAGGCCCAGGGTCAGCAGCGTCGGGATCGTGATGAACAGGCCCAGCCAGCGAAGATCATGCCTGGTGGACAGGAAGAGGAACACTGCCAGAATTCCCAGGGCGGAGCTGATGGAGAACTCGTACATGTTCCCCCAGGGCACCCGGCCAGCCCAGATCCCGCGGAGCACGACCCCGATCAGGAGCAGACCGAAGGACAGCCAGGTCAGCGACATCGCGATATTTCCTGATCGGCGACCCGTGCTCGAGTCGTCGTTCGTCGGCATGCGCTCAAGTAGGGCAGTCCCGCCCGCTGCCACTGGTACCTCCTGCGCGACAGCCACTGCCACTCGGCGCCGACCAGCAGCGAAACTCACCGCGAAGGAGATCATCGCCAAGGTCAGGGTGACCATTGCCGCGTAGATGCATGCGTTGCTGGCCAGGGCCAGACCAGTGGTGGTCACTTGGGCTCCTTCACGGTCGATGACGCAATTTCCGGGCCACGCAGTGCATTGGCGAGATCCCGTAACTCGGCTTCCAGGCTGGGCGACTGGAGATCGTCCAAGGTTGACTTCCGCGCCAGCCCGGCAACCTGCACCACCGTAATGCCGTTGGCGGCTTGCGTCGCGCGGACCCACACCCGCCGACGGCGCATGAATAGCGAGCACATCAGGCCGGTGATCGCGAGGATCGCGGACACCAGAGCAAACTCCTTGCCGGGATCCCGAGCAATCTGGAATGAAGCCCAGCGGGTGAAACCGGTCATGGTTACCGATCCCGACCCGTTCGGCAGGACCCAGATGTCACCCGGGCGCAGCGCCTCGAGACCGAGCTGGGTCATCGCCACCGTATCCAGTCGGTACACACTCTGGGGTGCGCCAGCGTCTAGGCCAAGATCGCCCTGCCATGCAGAGAGGAAGACCGAAGGGTCGTCCGGTGCAGGGAAGACCGAGTGTGGCCCGCGCACGTCGTCGAGGGCTGAGGTTGGCAGGAATAGCCCTCGGAACCCCAACTGGGGCGTGCCATCAGGAGCCTTGACCACTCCGGTCGAGGTGAAGTTGCCATCCTGTGGGAGGAAGGGCACCTCATCGTCGAAGACCACCTTCCCCGCGGCGTCCCGCACTACGAATTTCGGCGCATAACCATGGCCCACCAGAAAGATTTTCGCTCCGCTGATCTCGAGGGGGTGGTTCACCTCGATGACATCGGTTTGCTCAGCAGCCGAGACATTCGTCCGATACGTGACGTCGGCCTCGAAGAAGCTCGGGGCACCGCGCTGCGCACCGGAGCGCTCGAAGTCAACGCGGAAGTCCGTCAGGGTGAATGAGAAGTCGGGCAGGGTCGCCGGATTGACGAAAGCTCCGCCACCCCATGCGTCGTACTGCGTCAGGGTGTTGGCGAACCCGCGGCCCTCGCGCACGATCACGTTGCCTTTCCAGCCAAAGAGCCCACCGACGGCGACCGCGACAAGGAGCAAGACAAGTGAGAGGTGGAAGACCAGGTTGCCGGTTTCGCGAAGGTACCCCTTCTCCGCGGCGACCCAGCTTGAGCCCGATGCACTCCCTGCTTCTGCGGGCTCCTCCACTCGGACGCGCCAGCGCTGCTTGCGAAGGACGCTTGCCGCCGAGTCGATGACCTGCTGAGGGTCCAATCCAGAAGTCTGCTCGATTGTTCCGGCGAGGCGGCTCAGATTTCGGGGCGGGGCTGGCGGGAGGGCCAACATCGCGCGCCAGTGCTGGGCTGCCCGCGGGATCACGCACCCGACGAGCGAAATGAATAGCAGCAGGTAGACCGCGGAGAACCAAGGCGAGGAGTAGACCTCGAAGAAGCCGAGCCGATCCAGGATCGGACCCATCGTGGGGGCATCCTCGATCCAGTTCCTGACCGCGATGGGGTCGTTGCCGCGCTGCGGTAGCACCGAGCCGGGGATGCTCGCAATGGCCAGGAGGAAGAGCAGGATGAGTGCCGTCCGCATGCTGGTTAGCTGGCGCCAGGACCAGCGGGCAAAGCCAACGGCTCCCATCGGAGGCAATGGCACCTGCTCGCGAGCATCCACGCTGCTGGTCGTCACAGGGGTCTCCGGCATGTCAGAGGACCGTCTCGAAGCCCGGGACACTAACCCGTAGCCAGATCGTGAACTCGGTCCACAATCCGGTAACGAGCAGGACGCCGATGGCTATCAGCATTGCTCCACCGATTCGCATGATGACCTCATAGTGCCTCCGAACGAAGGCGAGCGCTCGGGCAGTGCGGCTGAATGCCACGCCGAGCAGGATGAAAGGCAGCCCGAGGCCAAGGCAGTAGGCGAAGGACAGCAGGGCACCACGCGCGGCGCTAGCCTCGTTGAAAGCCAGGCTCTGCACTGCCGCGAGCGTTGGCCCGATGCAGGGGGTCCAGCCGAGGCCAAACGCGATCCCGAGCAATGGGGCCCCGGCAACACCCCAGCGCGGCACCGAATGAATGCGCCATTCACGCTGGAGGCCAGGGATCAGCCCCATGAAGGCCAGGCCCATCAGGATGACGATGACGCCAAGCACTCGATTGATGACGGCTTGGTACTCAAGGAGGATCGAACCAACACTGCCAAAGAGGACGCCGTAGGACACGAACACGATGCTGAAGCCGAGGACGAACAGCAGACTGCCGGCGAGAACCCTCCCCCGATTGCGATCACCCTCCATGATCTCGCTGCCCGTCAGCCCGGTGACGTACGACAGATAGCCCGGCGCAAGGGGCAATACGCACGGCGACAGGAAGGCGACCATGCCGGCCGCGAAAGCCAGTAGGACAGCGGCCAGCAGCGCGCCCGAGGTGATGACCTCATTGATCATCACTTAGCGGGCGCCCTGACCTCGTCGATGACCCCACGCAGTGAGGCTTCGCTGACCTCGCCCAGCAGTCGCGCAGCAACACGGCCCTGCTCATCGATTACCACGGTCGAAGGGATGGCCTGCGGTGGCAGCGTGTCGCGGAAGAGCAGTTGAATGCGGCCGTCCTCGTCAACGACATTCGGGTAGGTGATGCCAAAGCGATCAATGAAGGCTTGCGCGGCGGCAGAAGAGTCCCGAGTATCGAGGCCGATGAAGCGCACACCATCATCTTGAAGTTCGGTCCAGAGGGCCTGAAGGGTCGGGGCCTCCGATCGGCATGGCGCACACCACGATGCCCAGACATTGAGCACGACGACCTCACCGCGCAGAGCGGCTAGGTCAAACGACTGCCCGTCAAGGGTTACTCCGGTGACTGCAGGGGCGATTGTCCGTTGGCTTGGATCGAGCACCACGATCGAGCCGTCCCCCGCGACGAAGCCGGAATCCGCCGCGCCCGCCTGATCCGAGGAGCACCCGCTGACCAACAGAATGAGGATGGCGGGCACAAGCAATTGCATTGCGGTGCGCCGCAACCGGCTAGCGGATTCCATTTATTGATTATGCGCAGGTGCGTTGGACGCGACCTAGGCACCCGCCACCTTGCTCGCACCGGGCAGGAGATCACGGGACGGTTCGGTGTACGTGATAGCGACCATGGCGTCGTCGTCGAACGTGAACGAGGTCAGCGAAGCAAGCGTGCACTGGCGCTGCCGGGGGTCATGCCAGAGCCGGCGATGCTCGGCGGCCAGCCGGATGATCCAGATCGGCAGCTGATGGCTTACCAGCACCGCCTCGTGACCGCGAGCCTTGGCACGCGCGTTCAGCACGGCTCCGCGCATCCGAGCGACGACCTCGTCGTAGGGCTCACCCCAGGAGGGACGGAAGGGATTCCACAGGTGCTTCCAGGTCGCGGGCTGTCGAAGAACACCGTCCCCGACTGAGACCCGCTGACCCTCGAAAACGTTCTCCGCCTCGATCAACTGCGGGTCGATTGACACCTCGAGGCCATGCTTCTGCGCCACCGGTGCCGACGTCTGCTGGGCACGCTCCATCGGGGACGAGATAACGGCAACGATGTCACGATCAGCAAGGGCCTCGGCTGCCCGCTCGGCCATCACATGGCCCAGGTCAGAGAGGTAGTAGCCCGGTAGTCGGCCGTAGAGGACCTTCTCCGGGTTGTGCACCTCGCCATGGCGCAGCAGGTGGACGGTGGTTCGCACCGGGGCCATCCTCAGGTCACCTTGCGTCGGGCGGCGGGCCGACGGCGACTCGGCCGCCAACTGGTCTCACCAGCCTCGATAGCAGCTGATCGCATGGCCTCTCCATGGGCGGCCAGTGCCTCCACCAGCCCCGTGGTCGTGCTGACCTCCGCCAGGACGTCCACCCGGAGACCATGCTCCTCGGCGGTCTTGGCCGTCTGCGGGCCAATGCACGCAACGATCGTCGAGTGATGCGGTTTCCCGGCGATGCCGACCAGGTTGCGAACTGTGCTGCTCGAAGTGAAGACAACCGCATCAAAGCCACCAGCCTTGATGGCCTCGCGGGTCTCGGCGGGCGGCGGTGCCGCCCGGACCGTCCGGTAGGCCGTGACGTCCTCGACCTCCCAGCCAAGCTCACCCAGGCCGGCGACCAGGGTCTCGGTCGCGATGTCAGCACGGGGCAGGAAGACGCGATTGATCGGATCGGTAAGCGAGTCGTACGGCGGCCACTCCTCGAGCAGGCCACTTGTCGTCTGATCCTCAGCAGGGACGAGGTCAGGACGTACGCCGAACTCGATCAGTGACTCGACCGTCCCCTCGCCCACGGCCGCGACCTTGAGCCCGGCAAAGGAGCGAGCATCCAGTCCATACTCGGCGAGTTTCTCGCGAATCGCCCGTACGGCGTTGACGGAGGTGAAGCCGATCCACTCGTATCGACCCGAGACCAGGCCATGAATCGCCCGATCCATCTGCTGCGGAGTCCGCGGTGGCTCGACAGAAATTGTCGGCACCTCCATCGGAACCGCGCCGTGACGACGCAGCAGGGTCATTACCTGCCCGGCCTGCTCATGGGTGCGAGGAATAAGTACGCGCCAGCCGAAGAGGGCCTTGACCTCGAACCACTCCATCTTCTCGCGCTGCGAGACGACTTCACCGACGACAACAAGCCCGGTGCCCGCCTGTCGCGGCGCCTTGGGAGCAGCCACAAACTCAGCCAGGGTTCCCGAGACAGTCCGCTGATCGACCGTGGTCCCCTGTCGGGTGACAGCCATCGGCGTCTTCTCGTCCGCACCGGCGGCGACCAGGCGCTGTGCGATCTCACCGGCCCGGTCGGCACCGTTCAGGAAGACCAGGGTGATCCGGGGGTTGGTGAGGTCGGCCCAGGGCAGATCAGTGTCGTGGGCGTCCAGAACGCGGAACTGGCGGGCTCGTCCGCCCGTGAGGCCGAAGCCGGCGTAGGCCGGGACGCCCGTCACTTCGCTGACTCCGGGGGCGATGTCGAAGGAGATCTTGGCCTTGCGCAGGGCACCTGCCTCGTGAATCAGGGTGCCGTCGACGACCGGGTCACCGGAGATCAGCCGGACGACATCCAGCCCCTCGCGAGCGGCCTCGATCACCAGCTTCGCGCGCTCGGCATGCTCAAGCGGAACCCCGGACTCCCCCACGGCCACGACAATCCGCGCATCCGGTCGCGCGTGCGCCTCCGCGATGGCAACAGCATCCGCGTCGACCACGATCACGGACGCGTCGCGCAGCAGTGCAGCCGCGCGCAGTGTGAGCAGGTCTGGTTCACCAGGGCCTGCGGCAACGAGGGCTACCGCTCCCACCGGCGCCTTCTTGCGGGCTGCGGGGGCGGTTGACGCCGATCGGGTGGTCACGGTGGTTTCTCCTGCTGGTAGGTGGGGCTTATTCGCGATGGCGCTCACGCGTTCATCGCCTCGGCCAGTGGCTTCTCGCCCCGACGTTGCTCATGGAAGGCCAGAATCTGCAGTTCCAAGGCCAGATCGACCTTGCGGACCTCCACTCCCACAGGCACGGTCAGGACCAGTGGGGCAAAGTTCAAAATGCTGCGGATACCCGCCGCGACAAGGCGGTCGCACACGCCCTGGGCGCCGGTCGCCGGCGTCGCGATGACACCAATGTGCGCCCCGGTACTCCGAGCGATCGCGGGCAGGTCAGCCAGATCACTCACACGCACCTGCTGCCCTGGCGGACCAACCCGGGTACCGATGAGGTCCGGGTTGCAGTCGAAGGCCCCGACGAGGTCGAAGCCACGGTTCCCGAAACCCCGGTAGGAGATCAGTGCCTGGCCGAGGTTGCCTGCACCGACGATCACCACCCGCCATGGCTGCGTCAGTCCAAGTTCACGGCCAATGTGGTACGCCAGGAAGGAGACGTCGTAGCCGACCCCCCGGGTGCCGAGGGAGCCCAGATGGGAGAGGTCCTTGCGCAGCTTCGCGGAACTCACTCCGCAGGCGGCTGCGAGGTCTCCCGAGGACACCGTCTGCTGGCCCGCCTCCGTCATCGCGAGCAGGACCCGGTGGTACACCGGAAGGCTCGCAACCGTCGCGCTCGGAATGCCCCGTCCCGTTACACGCGCGCGGGAAGGGTCTAAGACTGGTCGGGACAGGGACACGGTGCTCCAGGGTTCGTCCTACGACGGACGACGCCGGAGGCATGATGCACGTCGACGTCAATCGCGGGGTACTAGCCAGGGGTGGGCCACTGGCCGTGTCCTTAGGTTAGGCAACACTGGCCCGACGTTCAAAGTTCATCGGTCGGTCACGTCCGATTATCGGTCAATGCCTCGCGAAGTAGCCGCGGATCAACGCGCCAGTGGTCATGGATCCGTCCATCCACGAGAGTCACCGGGATCCGTTCCCAGTACTCGTCGTAGAGGGCCGGGTCGTCGAAAATCGACAACTCCAGCCAACCGATACCGAGCTCACCGCACACCTCTTCGACAACCTGGCGCGCCTCATCGCATAGGTGACAGGCCGGTTTGCCAATCAACGTGACCCGTCTCGTCGTACCCGCGGTCACCCGTGGCGCCCTTGGCTCGTCCCCATGGCACCGAGTCTGGCACGGCAGCCCCCGGCGATGGGTACGCTCACAGGCATGCCGATCGAGGAGGACGACCAGGCGTCCGACTGGATCGCCGGCGAGGCGTCCGCGTTGGCCGCAGTTGCCGACGTGGGTCAGCACCCGTCGGCGCGCAGTGCCGCGTTCTTCGACGTGGACAACACGATGATGCGTGGCTCGAGTCTGTTCCACGTGGCTGCCGGTCTCGCCCAGCACAACTTCTTCACCGGACGCCAGATCTGGGGCTTCGGGGTGAAGCAGCTGCGATTCGTCCTCAGCGGTTCAGAGCACCTCAAGGACATGGCCTCGGCAATTTCCGCGGCGTTGTCCTTCGTCGAGGGCCGAAAGGTTGACGACCTGCTGGCCCTCGGCGATGAGATCTTCGACGAGGTGCTCGTTGACAAGTTGATCCCGGGGACCCTCGCCCTCGCGAAGGGCCATCTCGAGGCCGGCCAGGAGGTGTGGCTGGTCACCGCGACCCCGGTTGAACTGGCGACCCTGATCGCCCGTCGGCTGGGGTTCAGCGGAGCGCTCGGCACCGTTTCGGAGATCGAAGACGGTCACTACACCGGAAGACTCGTTGGCAATCCGCTTCATGGCCCAGCTAAGGCGGAGGCAGTCCGGGCCCTCGCGGCCCGCGAGACGCTGGATCTGGGGTCCTGCTGGGCCTATTCGGACTCCGCCAACGACGTGCCGATGCTCAGCCTGGTCGGGAACCCGGTGGCGGTGAATCCAGACCCCACCCTGCGCGCCCATGCCCGCGAGAAGGGCTGGCAGATCCGGGACTTCCGCCGCCGCGAGCAGTTCAGGCGGGCGGCGCTACCGGCCCTGTCGGGCGCCGGAGGGATCGTGGCCGGGCTCGCACTCGGGTATGCCATGGGTCGGACGGTACGTCGCGGGCACTAGCCACGACCGTCCACCACCGAGGTCGACTCCCGCCGTCACACCGGACCCGCGGGAATGACGCTGCCAGTCAACCTCAGAACTCATGGTCGATAGGCGTCCCGGCGGTGGTCCACATCAAGAACAAGCACCCGTCGCCGCCCTTCATCAATCTCGTAGCGGACGCGGTACTCACCACGGCGGGCACGCCACAAGCCAGGAAAGGGTGCTCGCAGCGGGGTTCCGACGACTCGCGGCCTCAGGGCAAGCGGGCCCACGATGAACTCCCAGGCCGCAAATGCGACCGACGCGGGCAGGGACTCCGAGAGCGCTCGACGTGCACCCGGCGACAGGACCACCTCGTAGCCCGTTCCGGCAGGATCCTCCGTGGTCACCGAAACCGAGGCTGCTCACGTGCACGACGCTCGGCCATGAGGGACGCCATTTCGCCAGCGGTGGTCAGATCCCCCGCCTCGACTGCAGCCTGCCCCTCGCGAACCCGCTCCATGGCGGGTTCGTCACTGAGCAGTTCGATCGTTGCCTCGAGGGACTCGAGGTCCTCTGCTGAGATAAGAACGACGTACTCGCGCCCATTTCGCGTGACATGGACACGCTCGTGGGTGCGATCAACGTCCTCGGCGATCTCAGAAAGTCGGGCCTTCACCTCAGAAAGCGGCAGCGTGGTCATAGACCAGAATAGTAGTCGCTCGGCTGGGGAATGACGCTGGCGATCGAACTCGGCCAGGCCGTGCAGGGCGCGTGCGACGCCCGAGGCTGGTGTGCGCCCGGCGAGATCGCGCTCGCACGGTCCGCCACATGAGGCCGCAGAACTCAGCCGAAGACAGATGGTCGCTTCATCAGCAACCGGTACAGCATCTGCTGAATCTGCTCGCGCACCTGATCGGTGAGGTTGAACACTGCCATCGGATCATCGGCGGCACCCTCCTCGAGATCCTTGGTGCTGATCGGCTCGCCGAAGTGGATGAACCACTTGCTCGGCAGCGGGATGAGCCCGAGCGGGCCGAGTGCAGGGAAGGTCGGAGTGATCGGAAAGTAGGGAATCCCGAGCAGGCGTGCCAGCAGCCGTGCATCGCCGAGCATCGGGTAGATCTCCTCGGCCCCGACAATCGCCGTCGGAATGATGGGGGTACCGGACCGAACAGCCGCTGACACGAAGCCTCCGCGTCCAAAGCGCTGCAACTTATAACGCTCGCTGAACGGCTTGCCGATGCCCTTGAAGCCTTCCGGCCACACCCCGACCAGT
>JAULZL010000150.1:0-3132 GCA_032117355.1 Candidatus Nanopelagicales bacterium | reverse complement strand
GCGATCGTCGGGGTCGAAAGCTCCGCAACCCGACTGCGCTTCATCGCCGCCTGCACCTGCGGATCGGCCCGGAAGGACCGTACCCGCTCACGCAGGAGTAGGTAGGTGCGCATATTGGAGGCCGCAGATGCCCAGACGCCATCGATGTCCTCGGTGCGCAGTGGCTTGTAGTCGAAGTGCTTCATGCCGTCGTAGCCGGCTGACTCCAGCAGATCGACGAGGAAGAAGGCGTTGATCAGATCCCCATGGCCGAAGACCAGATCCTGGTCGTACTTGATCCCTCGCTGACCGTTGAGGTCAATGTGGAAGAGCTTGCCGGCCCATAGGGCCTGCGCGATCCCGTGCGCGAAGTTGAGCCCAGCCATCTGCTCATGGCCGACCTCGGGGTTCACGCCGACCATGTCCGGGTACTGAAGCTGGTTGATGAACGACAGTGCGTGCCCGACCGTAGGCAGCAGAATGTCTCCGCGTGGCTCATTCGGCTTGGGCTCAAGTGCGAAGCGGATCCCGTATCCGTTGTCGACGACGTACTGGCACAGGATGTCGACCGCCTCCTTGTAGCGATCCAAGGCGGCCCGGACGTCCTTTGCGGAGTCCACCTCGGCCCCCTCGCGGCCACCCCACATCACGAAGATCGAGGCGCCCAGATCAGCCGCGAGGTCAAGGTTTCGGAGGGCCTTGGCAATCGCGTAGCGGCGCACCTCGCGGTTATTCGAGGTGAAGGCGCCGTCTTTGAAGATCGGATGACTGAACAGATTGGTGGTGACCATGGGGACTTTCATCCCGGTCCGCGCCATCGCGGTCTTGAAGTTCGCGATGAGTGCCGCCCGATCCGAAGCGTTCATGCCGAAAGGGATCAGGTCGTCATCGTGGAAGGTCATGCCATAGGCGCCGAGCTCGGAGAGCTTCTCCAAAGCCACGATTGCGTCCAGCGGCGGCCGGGTGGCATCGCCGAACGGATCTCGGGCTTGCCAGCCAACAGTCCACAGCCCGAAGGTGAAGTGGTCAGCAGGCTGGGGCGTCAGGTCGCTCATCTGGTCTCCTCGAGCATGGGTGGAGGACAAGAGTAGCCCCGACACGCCTGACCAACTGCAGCCCGAGTGCGCCTAACGGCTGGTGATGGGGTCGTAGTCCCGAAGCACTTCACCGACGTACACCTGACGGGGCCTGCCGATCTTGGTGTCCGGATCCGCGATCATTTCCCGCCACTGGGCGATCCATCCCGGTAGTCGGCCCAGGGCGAACAGCACCGTGAACATTCGCGTTGGGAAGCCCATCGCCTTGTAGATCAAGCCGGTGTAGAAGTCGACGTTCGGGTAGAGCTTGCGGGAGATGAAGAAGTCATCCGCGAGGGCGACTTCCTCCAACCGTAGGGCGATGTCCAGGAGCGGATCGCTCACATTCATCTGCTCGAAGACCTGATAAGCCGTCTTCTTGACGATTGCCGCCCGTGGGTCGTAGTTCTTGTAGACGCGATGACCGAAGCCCATCAGCTTCACGCCGTCCTCGCGGTCCTTGACCTGCCGGATGAAGGTGTTCACCCCGCCGCCCTGGGCATGGATGTTCTCCAACATCTCCATGACGGCCTGGTTCGCACCGCCGTGCAGTGGACCGAAGAGGGCATTGATGCCCGCCGACACACTCGCGAAGAGGTTCGCATGGGACGAGCCCACCAGCCGCACGGTCGACGTGGAGCAGTTCTGCTCGTGGTCGGCATGAAGGAGGAACAACTGATTGAGCGCCTTGGAGATAACCGGGTTCACCTCGAAAGGCTCGGCCGGAACCCCGAAGGTCATCCTCAGGAAGTTGTCAACGAACCCCAGGGAGTTGTCGGGGTAGAGGAAGGGCTGGCCGACCGACTTCTTGTACGCGTAGGCCGCGATGGTGGGCACCTTGGCGAGGAGTCGGATCGTGGAGATCTCAACCTGCTGGGGGTCGAATGGGTCAAGTGAGTCCTGATAGAAGGTCGACAGTGCCGACACGGCGGACGACAGAACCGGCATCGGGTGGGCGTCGCGGGGAAAGCCGTCGAAGAACTGCCGAAGCTCTTCGTGCAGCATTGTGTGCCGCCTGATGAGGCCCTTGAAGTCGTCGAGTTCGTCCTGGGTTGGGAGCGACCCGTAGATGAGCAGAAAGGACGTCTCGAGGAAGGTCGACTGCTCAGCCAACTGCTCGATCGGATACCCGCGGTAGCGCAGGATGCCGTTCTCCCCGTCGATGTAGGTGATCCTGGAGGTGCAGGCAGCGGTGTTCAGGAACCCGAAGTCGAGGGTGACATCACCGGTTTCCTTGAGCAGGGGGCCGATGTTGACCCCATTCTCACCAACCGATGCGGTGACCTCTTCCAACGGCAGTTCCCCACCAGGGTGACTCAGTGCGAACGTCGACACGACTTCCTCCTCGGGGCCGAGCGTACCCACCAGCGAAATGCGATGGATGGTGACCTCGTCGTCACTGATGACTGCCTGAGCGGACAACCCGCTCCGCAGCCGAGGCGATATCCGCATCAGAGGCTGTCAGCGCAATCCGGACATGGTGTGCACCGGCTAATCCGTAGAAGTCCCCGGGAGTCACGACGATCCCGCGGTCTGCAAACCAGGACACGGTGTCCCAGCAGGGCTCTCCCCTTGTCGTCCACAGGTACAGACCTGCCTCGCTGTGATCGATGGTGAATCCGGCATCGACTAGTCCGGCCCTCAGGATGTCCCGGCGGCGGCGGTACCGCTCCCGTTGCTGCTCGACATGCTCGTCGTCGTCGAAGGCGGCCACAGCTGCAGCCTGGACGGGAGCCGGCGTCATCATCCCGGCGTGCTTGCGCACCTCGAGCACCTCCCCGAGGAGATCTCGATCCCCTGCGACGAATCCGAACCGGTAGCCGGCGAGATTGGACCTCTTGGATAGGGAATGGACGGCAATGAGCCCGCGATGATCGCCGCCGCTGACTGCCGGGTGCAAGACGGAGATCGGGCTGGCCTCCCAGCCCAGTTCGATGTAGCACTCGTCGCTAACGACGATTGCGCCGATGCCACGCGCATAGGTGACGATCTCAGCCATCCGTTGCGGGCTCAACACCCGACCGGTGGGGTTACCCGGGCTATTGAGCCAGATGAACTGCACGTCGTCGACCTGCTC
>JAULZL010000149.1:0-6858 GCA_032117355.1 Candidatus Nanopelagicales bacterium | reverse complement strand
GGACATCGTCGGCCTCGCGGCGGATGAGGCGGCCAAGGCACTTGGTGCCGACAACGTCTACACCCTGGAGAACCTCGAGTGCGCGGATGGCTGGGCGGTAACGACCGGAATGCTCGGCACCGGAAGCACCGATGCAAATGCTCCGCAGGGCGCTCCGACCAGCTTCGTCTTCCAGGCGGAGGGTCAGTTCTGGGTTCCGCAGGACAAGGCGAAGGTCTGTGGCACCGCTGACTCGGCGAACCCGGATGCAGTGCCGGCGGATGCCACCATCCCGGCCGCGCTCTACCCGAGCGGCTGCCTCGCGGGCTAGTACCGCAAGTTTTCGTGGCCCGGCTCGCCTGCGAGCCGGGCCACAGTTGTGAGGATCTGACAAGCCAACGGACTTCCTTGGTACCTTCAGCCATCCGAAGGAGCTGCCTTCGGCCAGGGTGGGAGGTCTCATGTCGTCAACAGGGCTGTCCGGGAGGGTGGCACTGGTCACCGGAGCCTCGCGCGGAATCGGCCGCGAGATCGCCGTCACCCTGGCTCGCGAGGGTGCCGAAGTGGCCGTGGTGGCCCGCTCGGCGGAGAAGCTCGCCGAGGTCGCCGCTGAGATAGAGGGCCTGGGCCGTCGCTGCCACATCATCACTGCGGACGTCACAGATGAGGCGGCACCTGAGCGGATCGTCAGCGAGACGACCAGCGCACTCGGCGGCATCACCATCCTGGTGAACAACGCGGGTGGCAACTCATTCATGGCCCCCCTGCAGACCATGCGACTGTCGGGCTGGCGCAAGACCCTGAACCTGAATCTGGATTCCATCGTCGCCCTAACCCAGGCTGCATTGCCGGCCCTCATCGCCTCCGGCAACGGATCGATCGTCAACGTGGCCTCAGTCGCCGGACTTCGTGGTTCCCCCTTGATGTCGCACTACGGGGCGGCCAAGGCGGCCCTGCTTTCTTTGACCCAGTCCCTCGCGATCGAACTTGCAGCGCAGGGGGTTCGGGTGAACTCCCTCGTCCCTGGCTGGATCGAGACCGACCTCACCGACTTCCTGCGCACGGATGAGTCCACGGAGCAGGGCCTGCTCGGTCGCGTGCCGATGGCACGCTGGGGTCGGTCGGAGGAGATTGCCCAGGGGGCGCTCTTCCTCGCCAGCGACGCCTCCTCCTTCATGACGGGGCAGTCCCTTGTTCTGGATGGTGGCCTGTCGGCAATGCCGTAGGCCGGGGTGCGAATCGTCCCGGTGCTGAGTACCGGGCAAGCACGGAGCGAAGGCTCGGGGGAGGGCCGCGGTGGATAGTGATTCGGGCGACACGGATTCGATCGGCCCAGATTCGATTGATGCGGATGTCCTGCGTCGACTGACGAGTCTGCGCCAGTTCGTCGGCAATGGCGAGCGTGCACCCCACAAGCCGCTGCTCGTTCTCCTTGCCCTTGCTCAGTTTTCTTCTCGCGGATCCTCGTCCCTCGAGTGGTCCGTGGTCGAAGATCGTCTCGGCATGCTGCTCGGGGAGTTCGGCCGTCCCCCACGGACGGGTGGGCCGCGCCCCAACTTCCCGTTCACCAGACTCCGTTCCGATGGGATTTGGGAGTTGTCCCGGGAGGTTCCGATGGACGCCATCAGTCCGCTGCGAGCCGCCCCGATCGAAGGGCACTTCCCCGCCGAAATCGAAGAGGCGCTGCGGCGGTCACCGGCTACCTTGCTGGCCGCCGCCAAGTCCGTCGTTGAAGAGCAGTTCCCCATGACGGTGGCACCTGACGTATTGGCTGCCGTCGGGCTAGATGTTGATGCGGTCTTCGCGGCGAGCCCTGGTCGACTTGGCACCTCGGCCGCCAGAAAGAGAAGTGCTTCCTGGCGTCAGCAGGTCATCGCAGCCTGGGATGCCTCCTGCGCGTTCTGCGGATTTGACGGATCCCTCGGTGGCTTCCCGGTCGGCCTTGAAGCAGCACATGTGCGATGGTTCACGATGGATGGACCGGACGACCTGGACAACGGCCTGGCACTTTGCTCGCTGCATCACAAGCTGTTGGATCGTGGTGCCATTGGACTCGGCGACCAGCAGACCATCGCGGTGTCGACCTCTTACTCCGCGTCGAGCGACGCGGGTCGCTGGCTCTACGACCTGCATGGCCGCAAGCTTCACCCCCGTCCAGGGACACCACTGCCGCACCCTGACCACGTTCATTGGCATTCGCGTGAGGTCTTCAAAGGGCGGGCGTTGACCGCGTAGTCCGTGGCGGATCTTCGGACCTAGCGACGGGTGACCGGGCGGCTGTGGAGTTGAGATCCAGGCTGTCCAGGATGAACCGGCCCTGGTCAGCCGGCAAGGCGTCGGCTAGTCGTGTGATGGTCCGCGGGCCCTGTTCCTAGCATGTGCCCCATGAGTCTTCCGATATCTGATCCCCGGACCAAGCGAGAAGTCTTGTTGGACGCATACGTGGGACGAACCACGACCGTGCTCTCCGGCCTGGCACTTGTCTACCTCGCACTCTTCTCCGTCCAGTCGATCTATCCGAATCCCGAAGCTGCTTGGTATGCCTTGGCCTCCGCCTTTGGCCTTGGCCTTTGGGTGCTCTTCGCCGCAGACCTCACCTTTCGCTTCTTCCTGAGCGATGAGAAGCGGCACTTCTTCCGGCGCAACTGGCTTGACACCATCACCGTGGTGATCCCGCAGCTGCGGGCCCTGCGCGCCCTGCGGGCTTTCACCCGCAACGGGATCCTCGCCAAGAAGGGCAAGGGAGTCCTCAGCGGACGCGCCCTGACCACGGCGGCACTGGCGACTGTCATCGTGGTGTGGGTCGGCAGCCTGATGGTGCTCAATGCCGAGCGGGGATCCCCGGGGGCGCAGATCGAGAACTTCGGCGATGCTATGTGGTGGTCGATGCAGACGGTGACCACCGTCGGCTACGGGGACCTCGTACCGGTGACCGCGGCCGGCCAGTTCATCGCCGTCTTGGTGATGGTGGTTGGCATCTCCATTCTGGGGGTCGTGTCCGCGAGTCTGGCCGCGACGCTGGTGAAGCAGGTGCCAGCAGCACCAGACGCCGGGGCTGCGGTCCTCCAAGAACTTGCCGAGTTGCGCGAGTTGGTGACGACACTGCGGCAGGAGATTGCGGCGACGCGCCCGGTGTCGGGTGCATCTCCGCAGGTTCAAACTCCCGGGGGAGAGTGAAGCGCGGCCTTCCATCCTCTCGGACGGAAGGCCGCGCTTCGTACAGGCGAGCGGGACGCAACTACATGCTGGGCAGCAGGACAGCGTTGATTCCGTGTGCGACCTGGGCGGAGCCCTTGTTGATGTCGACCTTGCTTAGAACCACCCTCGGATTGCGCAGCGCGGTGTTGTAATCACCGAGGATGATGCTCGGGCTCTTGGTGACCTTGACCCGAATCACCTTTCCGGCCAGCGCGGTCTTGAGTGATGCACCGTTGGCCTTCAGTGCTGCGCCGGATTGGATGGTCGCGCCGGGCACCACGTGGTAAAGCAGGACAGTCTCGACGGTGTCGATGCCGAGGCCGGCAACCGCGTTGAAGGTCGCCTCTTCACTGGCCGGGCGGCTGCCGGTGAGCGCAGTCACCAGGTTCGCAAAGGCCTGATCGGTCGGGAGGAATGCCGTGAGCGGCACCGATCCGTCAGCGAGAACGGCGACCTGGGAGTTGGGCTTCGCTGCGAGGACAGCCTGGACCGCTGCGGTCAGCACGTCGTAGTCACCGGGGTTGGTGTCGTACCCCACGGGGCCGCTCGTGAGAACGGATGCCAGCGAGGTGTTACCGGTCATTGCAGATGAGGCTGGTGCGAGGCCGAGGGTGGCGGCGCCGAGGACGGCAGCCACCGCGATCGCGCGGGACATTGATGGAATCTTCATTGGGGAAACCTCCAGTTGAGCCCAGTGGGCAGTTGAACAACGTACGAACAACGATGCTGTGGGCGGTTGGAGGACGCAACGGCGGCGGCCCCGTTGGATGGTCAGCATCCATTCATCGGCCGACTCAGCACGCTGGAACTAACGGTTTCGCGTGCAGCGATCCCCCTAGGCCTCGTGTTCGACGGTCACGATGTGGTTCGCAGCCCGGCGGTTGCGCCGACAACCAGCCCTTCAATAGTCGTGGCCGTTGGCTTGCCGGAGGCGCAAGCGACGGCCACCGTGATCGGAGTCTTGCCGAGGGCGACGCCGCTCCGGTCGATGCCTGAGTTCACCAGCGCCTCGAGCGCCGGCGCGTCAGGCTGGGTGCCGATCCCCAGCGCAAGGAAGGCATCGCCATCCCATCGGGCAATGAGGTCCCCCTCCGGTATCGCGGCCTGGACGGATCTAGCCACCGCCTCGATGACGGAGTCCCCGTAGGCCAGCCCGTAGGCGGAGTTGATGCGCTTCATCTCGCTGATGTCGCAGAGCACGACGTAGACATTCTCGCCTGATCTGTCAGCTGCCTTCGCGAGGTTGGTTGCCAGGGCCAGTAGTCCGCCGCGGGCCAGCAGGCCGGTCAGCGGGTCGGTCGTGGCCAGCAGGTGGGTCTTGATCTGCTCCAGGCTGAGGCGGTCCGAGTTATGCAACCTCAGTTGCAGGATGACCAGGCCGGTAACGAGAGCGGCTACACCTGCGACCGCCCAGAGCGGGGTGCTGACCGCCTCGACAATGGCTCCGCCGGTGCAGATCAGCACGAGGTCGATGGCACCGGCTGTGATGGCAGCACGCCATGACATCGAGATTGCCGGAGTGATGGTCATCACGATGACGGCGTAGGTGAGAGCCACCGCGCTGTCGAGTCGGACCGCGTCCCAGGTCAACTTGGCGACCAGGAGGATCGAGACAACTGTCCACGCCCAGATCAGTACTGCGGTTCGGGTCCGCTCCGAGTCGAGGACGCGGGACAGCACGAGCATCGCCAACCCGATGGCGAAAGAGAGCACCCTGGACAGCAGCGAGCCATCTAGCTGGATGATCACGTTGATCAGGGCGATCACGATGAGCAACGTCCCCAGAAGGGCCAGACCCAGCGGAATCGTCTGTCGGGCTGAGTCCATGCGCATCCGGAGAAACGGATCGTCGCCCGTGTCGATGGTCCGCTCGCGAATCTCGGTCATCGTGGTGTCCTTCGTTATGACGCCCGGCAGGAAGGCGCGGACGCGGCTGGGATGAATCTGAGCTGGCCAGGGCACCATCTTGGAGAAGGTCAATCCCAGGAAGATGATGGTGTTGAAGGCCACCACCATGGCAAAGATGTTGAACCAGGTGCTCTGCAGGATCGTGTCGGGCAGCAGTACCCCCGTCACCAGCCGGTTCATCCGGCTGCGCCCGCATGTTGAACGTGGCCCCAGCGCGCTCGGCGATCAAGGCTGATGTTGATGAGGCAGGTCAGGAAGGCCATTTGCAGGAAGACGTCGTAGAGCAGTTCAGGAAGGAGTAGGGCAGCAAGCAACCTGGCCCGCCAGCCGCCACGCCAGGCAGTCGCCACTCGCTCGAACAGGAAGATGCCGCCGACGACCGTCCAGAACGGAAACCAGATCCACTCGTCGATCGAGAGAGCCGTGAGCAACATGAGAAGCAGGGCGGTATTGAGGGCGAAGGTGCCGTAGCCGATCCCGACCTGTTGGCCCCAGTACCTCAGGGTCGCGCGCGTCATGCCGTACGCCCCGAGGTTCTCCAGGGCGCCGCGCTGCCAGCGAAGGCGCTGTCGCCACAGCGCACGCCAGGTGGGCATCAACTCGGTGGTGACAACGCAGCCCCCGGGGGATGTCATGGTGGCTCCGAGGGACTTCAGGGCCAGGGTCAGTTCGTTGTCTTCGGTGAGGGCCGCGGTGTCGTAGACCTTGCCCGGCTCGCCGGGAATGAAGACCCCACGCGCGGCGGCTACGTCCATCAAGGCTGATGCGCGGAACATGGTCGCGGTGCCGGTTAGGACGAATACGCGACCCCGGCGGGAGTGGATCTGACGTCCGTACCTCGCGTACTCATTACGCTGCAATTGCCCAATGAGGCCATGGCCACCCTCACCGTAGAACAGCCCGCCTACAGCCGACAGCTCCGGGTCAGCCTGGAGTTGCTGAGCGGCAATCTCGATGAAGTGCGGGCTCAGGCTCGTATCGGCATCCATGACGAGGATGACATCGCGCGGATCCGTAACAGGCAGCAGCACGGTGAGGATTTGATTGAGGGCGCCACCCTTGCGATGCTCATTGGCCACAGTCTCAAACGCCTCATGTCCCATTTCGAGGGCGATCTGTGCTGTCTGGTCCGTGCAGTTGTCAGCGACCACAATCACGCGATCTGGGGGCCTGACCTGCGCCGTAAGTGCGGCGAGGGTGGTGGGTAGCGAGAAGGCCTCGTTGTGCGCTGGTACGAGAACGGTCACCCGAACCTGGACATCGGGAGCGCTGAGGAGTTCGCCGGGGTTGCGAAGCCGGCTGAGGAACTTACGCCGCGGACTGATTGACATCAGCGCAGTGCTTGCCTCAAAGCCAACTGCGCACAGGGCGATGAGCAGAATCGCCAGCAGTGCCACGTAGACGAGTTGCTCAGGTGGCCTCTCTGAGGAGACGAGGAACTCGCGACCGGCCAGGACGGCGACCTCCGGCACCCGCGGCTGCTGGGACCGCCAGAAAGACTGGCCTACCAGAGCGGCAATCGACGCCACCGTGATGACGCAGGCTACGACGATTGCGACGACGATCCGGCCGTAGATGACCGATCGATCACGGCTCGGTAGTGGCCTCGAGGGAGTCTTCGCGAACGGACGATCGCGCGGCGTCGAGCCCGCTGATCGATCCGAATTCGAATGCGCTGCGCTCACGTGCAGCATGCTGCCACGTCGCGTTGACATGCATTGCGAATTTGGTCAAAGGTTTGGATGGCGTTGGGTCATTCAAGATGGCAGGAGA
>JAULZL010000148.1:15751-23629 GCA_032117355.1 Candidatus Nanopelagicales bacterium | reverse complement strand
CTGGTGCGCGGTGTCCTGGTGCGCGGTGTCCTGGTGCGCGGCGCCCCCTCGCGCGATCCCAATCACAATCTCAGCGAACTCGGAGTCCGCGTCCCGAGTGCCGAATGCGGCCGCCGCAACGCCCATTGATTCCATGAGAACACGATCATGCAGGGTCGGTGGAATGTGGCTCAACACCCACTCAGCGTTCAGGTCGTCGTTGTCAACGAGGAGTCCTCCCCCGGCATTGACGACCGGCAGCGCGTTGAAGCGCTGCTCGCCGTTGCCGATGGGCAGCGGCACGTATGCAGCCGGTAGTCCGACGGCCGCGAGCTCGGCGCAGGTCATTGCTCCCGCTCGAGTGATGGCGAAGTCCGCCGCCGCATAGGCCAGATCCATCCGGTCGATGTAGGGGACGGCCACATAGATCGCGTCCACCTGACGGTCCGGTTCGTCCGGCTGACGATTGCCGCGCCCGTAGGCATGCAGGACGGAGATACCCGATTCCAGGAGGGCTGGCAGCGAGTCCGCTACGACGGCGTTCAGCCTGGTCGCCCCCTGCGAGCCACCGAATACCAGCAGAACCGGCCCCGACTCGGGCAGGCCGAAAGCCCGTCGGCCATCGTTGTGCAGTTGCGTCCGCTGGAGTTGCGCGATGGCCGGCCGCAGCGGAAGGCCCATCTGGATCGCCCCGGGCAGTGCATCGGGAAAGGTCCCGTACACATGTTGGGTCAACCGCGCGCCGACCTTGTTGGCGACACCGGCCCGGGCGTTCGCCTCGTGAATCACCAGTGCCCTACCCAGCCGCCGAGCAGCGAGGTACGTTGGCAGGGCCGCGTACCCACCGAAACCGACAATCACAGCTGCCTGCGTTTGATCAATGAAACGGCTTGCCTGGCTGACCGCACGTGTCAGCCGCGGGCCCAGGGCAAGGAGGTCCATGGAGGGCCTGCGCGGCAGCGGGACGGCTGGGATGGTGCGGAGTTCGTAGCCTCTTGCGGGCACCAGGAGTCCCTCGAGGCCACGTTCACCGCCAACAAAGGTGATCTCCGCCGAAGTTTCCGCGCGGACGATGGCATCGGCCAGATTGAGGGCCGGCTCGACATGCCCCGCTGTCCCACCGGCGGCAAGCAGTACGCGGACAGGAGCCGTCCGTCCACCCATGCCCGCGTCCCGATCGGTGCCTGCGCCGGTCCCCGACTTCATCGGCGTGCGAGCTTGGAGGCGGTGGACCTACGACGCAGCGCTGTTCGCGCACCCGGCTCGGCGCGCGCGAAAGCCATGAGCATGCCGATGGCCACAAGTGTTGGCACCAGGGACGAGCCGCCGTAGGAGACCAGAGGCAAGGGAACCCCGGTGATCGGGAGGAGTCCGAGGACTGCCCCGATGTTGATCACCGCCTGCACCACGATCCAGCAGCCCACGCCAACCGCTGCAAGGCGCACGAACATGTCCTTGGTCGTCCGGGCAAACCGGAAGATCGCAAATGCCAGCGTGGCGAACAGCACCAGTACCGCAAAGGTGCCGACGAGTCCCAACTCCTCGCCGATCACCGGGAAGATGAAGTCGGTGTGCGCTTCGGGAAGGGATCCCCACTTCTCCCTGCTGGCGCCGATTCCCACTCCGAGGAATCCGCCCGTGCCGAGCGCGTACTTGCCCTGGGTCAATTGCCAGCTGCCGCCCAGGCGATCAGCCGAAGGATCAAGCCACGAGGTGAACCGAGCCATTCGATACGGGGCGGCGATGGTGAGCGCCCACAACACCACCACTCCACCAGCACCGAGGATGGCAAATAGTCGAAGCGGGGCGCCGACCGCAAAGAACAGCCCGGCCATGATGGCAACGAGCATGAGGACGTTGCCCACATCGTTCTCAAGCAACACCAGCACCATCATCAGCAGGGCGACAGGCAGAACTGGTACGAGCAGGTGTGACCAGGTGGTGAGGCTGCGCTCCTTGCGCGCGAGCATGTCCGCACCCCAAACGACGAGGGCGAACTTCGCGAACTCGGAGGGCTGCAGTCGGAAGGGGCCAACAATCTCGATCCAGTTCCGCTGGCCCGCGACCTCCACCCCGATGAAGAGGACGAGAACGAGAAGGGTGAAGGCACCAGCAAGGATCAACCAAGCCGTGCCCCGCCAGAATTGAACTGGGCTTCGGGCCACCAGAAGCATCAACACCACACCGCCAGCGGCGAAGAGGGCCTGCCGCTGGGCGAAGACATACGGCGATCCGAAAATCCGGTAGCTCTCGATGCTCGAGGCCGAGAGCACCATGATCAGGCCGAGTGACAGCAGGAGCAGTGTGGTGCCGAGAAGCAGGTAGTACGTGCTCAGCGGACTACTGAGGAAAGCTCCGACCCGGCCGATGGGCCTGTCCTCGGCTGCCTTGATCGTTGTCGTCATCGAGGCTCCCCGAAACAGCCGCGAACCGCATCTGCGAAGCAATCGCCCCGATGGGCGTAGTCACGAAACATGTCCCAGGAGGCACAGCCGGGGGCGAGCAGCACGGTGTCACCAGGTTGGGCGAGGTCAGCTGCCACTCGGACCACCGTGGCCATGGCGGTTGGATCGGTGTCATCGACAACCATGACCGGCACGTCGGGCGCATGGGCCCGCAACGCCTCCGCGATAGCCCCGCGGTCCACCCCGAGCAGGACCGCTCCGCGCAGCCGTGGTCCGGCTTGCCTGACGAGCTCGTCGAAGGACTGCCCTTTGGCCATGCCCCCCGCGATCCAGACCACGCTGGGGTAGGCCGCTAGCGAGGTGAGCGCGGCATGGGCGTTCGTGGCCTTTGAGTCATCAACGAACTCCACACCCGCAAAGGTGCCGACCTGGGCAATGCGATGCCCGGCGGGAGTGAAGGCGCGCAGCCCGTCCCTGACTGCCTTGGGCTCCACGCCGAAGGCACGAGCCAATGCGGCAGCCGCAAGTGCATTGGCGACATTGTGCGGCGCCGCCGGGCGCACGTCGCTGACCAGTGCAAGCTCCTGCGCCGAGTTGCGACGATCAGGAACGAAAGCCCGATCGATCAGAGCCTCGTCGACGACGCCCAGCATGGAGACATCGGGAATGCCCAGAGTGAACCCGATGGCACGGCACCCCTCGATGACGTCAGCCTCCTGCACCATCCGTAAGGTCGCGTCGTCCGCGACGTTGTACACGGCCGCCACCTGGGTTCTTTCATAAATCCGGGCCTTGGACGCCAGGTAGGACTCAAAGGTCCCAAAATGGTCGATGTGGTCGTCTGCGAGGTTCAGGCAAACGGAGGCAATAGGGCTGACCGAGTGCATGAAGGGCAACTGAGGGGCACCCACCTCAACAGCAATGACGTCGACCTGCTCATGCATGACGACGTCCACCAGGGATACCCCGATGTTGCCGGCGGCGAGGGCTCGGTGGCCGGCCGCCGTGAGGATCGACTCCAGCATGAGGGTTGTGGTGGTCTTGCCGTTGGTCCCGGTCACCACGAGCCAGGGAGCCGGGGCAGCACCAGGACGCAATCGCCAGGCGAGTTCAAGTTCGCCCCACACAGGTATCCCGACCTGCTGAGCCTGCAGGATCAAGTGGTCGCTGGGTCGTAGTCCCGGCGACACCACGAGGAGGTCGGCAGTAGGCAACGGGCCCTGGAAGCCGAGCAGCACCTCCGCGCCTAGCGTCTGCAGGATTTGGGCGCGCTCGCGCTGGCGATCGTCGTCGGTCGCATCAACAATCGTCACCTGAGCGCCGAGTTGCATGAGTGCATCAGCCGCCGCAAAGCCTGCAATACCGATGCCGGCAACAACCACGTGGAGAGCGTCCCATGGGCTATCGCGACCGAAGTCTTCGATTGCGGGCCGGTCGGTCACGCTCGTACCCACTCCGCGTAGAACAGCGTGAGCCCAGCACCGATGCACAGGCCCTGGATGATCCAGAAGCGCACCACGATCTGAATCTCCGGCCAGCCCAGCATCTCGAAGTGATGGTGCAGCGGCGCCATTCGCAGGACGCGCCGACCGGTCAGCTTGTATGAGCCGACCTGCGCGATCACTGAGAGCGCAGTGATGAGGAACAGTCCGGCGAGCAAGGGCAGGAGCAACTCAGTTCGACTCAGAATCGCCAGTCCGGCGATGCCACCACCAAGGGCAAGGCTCCCGGTGTCCCCCATGAAGATACGAGCAGGTGCGGTGTTCCACCACAGGAAGCCGAAGCTGGCACCGGCCGCCGCCGCAGACACGATTGCCAGGTCAAGGGGATTCGGCGTCGCGTAGCAGGTAAGGGCGGACGCATCGGGGAAGGAGCAGTTTTGGCCGTACTGCCAGATGCTGATCAGGACGTAGGCAAGGAAGGAGGCGATCGAGGCCCCGATCGCGAGGCCATCAAGACCATCCGTGAGGTTCACGCCGTTTGTCGTGGCCGTGATGAGAAACCACACCCAGAGCAGGAATAGCCCGATCGGAAGGGCGATTGCGGTGTCCCGAACGAAGGAGACGGCCATCGACGCGGGAGTCGTCCCGTCGATCGGGAACTGCATGGAAAGCCACGCGAAACTCAGCGCCACAATGGCCTGGCCGACAAGCTTGGTCCGCGCACGCAGGCCAGTGCTGCGCTGCCGGAAGATCTTGAGGTAATCGTCCGCAAGGCCCACCAACCCGAGGCCGACCATCAGGTAGAGCACGAGCAGCCCGGACGGGGTCACCGGCCGCCACACCAGTAGGTGGGTCAGGAAGTACCCCGCGAGCACACCGAGGAGGATCGCCACCCCGCCCATCGACGGGGTGCCGCGCTTGCCCTCATGGGCGGGATAGGGCTCATCCTCCGTCGACACCCGGATGGCCTGGGAGTACCCCCGCCGCGCCAGGATCTTGATGATGAGGGGGGTGCCGAGAAGGGACACGATGGTGGCAATAGCGCCCGCGAGCACAACAAGCCTCATGCGCTGCCTCCCTCGAGCAGTGCTTCGGCTACCCGCTCCAGCCCAACGCTACGCGAGGCCTTGACCAATACGACGTCATCCGCGCCCACCTCACGGGAAAGGAGGGTGATCGCCTCAGCCGGATTCTCGACCACTAGCGACTCACCACCCCAGGAGCCAACCGATGTCGCCCCCTCGTGAATGCCCTCTGCCTCACGCCCAACGCTCACAATCCGCGAGATACCCAGCTCAGCGGCGACTTGGCCAACGGCCACATGCTCGGCCGTCGATTCGGATCCAAGTTCTCGCATGTCACCCAGGACGGCCCAGGTCCGGCGTCCGTCCGCCATCGCGGCAAGGGTGCGAAGCCCGGCGCGCATGGACTCTGGATTGGCGTTGTAGGCATCGTTGATGACCGTGCGACCACCCGGGCCCTGGTGAACCTCCATGCGCCACTTGCTTTGCGAACCGGCGGCCGTAAGGGAGGCCGCCACGGACTCAACGGACAAGCCCAGGCTGAGGGCGACTGCTGCAGCGGCAAGGGCGTTGACCACGTAGTGCTCGCCGTGGAATTGCAGGGCCACATAGGCACTGTCATCACCGGATATCAGGTCGAACCGGGCGCGAGCCTGCTCATCGAGGATCACCCGTGCTGCTCGCACATCGCAAGCCTCGCCGACCCCGAAGGTCACGATCCGCGCTCTGGTGCGTGCCGCCTGCTCCATCACGATCGGGTCATCCCCGAAGAGCACGGCGACACCATCCGGTGGGAGGGCTTCGACTATCTCGCCCTTGGCTTGGGCAATGCCTTCGCGCGTGCCCACCACCCCGAGGTGCGCCGACCCGACATTGATCAGGGCGGTAATCCGCGGCTGGGCGACCTGGCACAGGTAGGCGATGTGGCCGATACCGCGCATCCCCATCTCTAGGACGAGGAACTCCGTTGTCTCATCCGCGCGAAGGATCGTCAGCGGAACGCCGACCTCGGTGTTGAACGAGCCAGCCGCCGCCACCGTGGGGCCGTGATCGGCGAGAACCTGCGCCAGGATGTCTTTGGTTCCCGTTTTGCCGCTGGATCCGGTGATGCCGATAACCGTGCAGTTCAACAGCGACGTTCGCACCCATCGCGCCAGCCTCCCAAGGGCGAGGACCGGGTCATCGACCACGATGCAAGGCAGATCCATCGGCCGGGCCGATAGCACCGCAACTGCTCCCCGCTGGCATGCCTCACCAGCGAAATCGTGCCCATCGACTCGCTCCCCTGCGATCGCAACGTACAGCGCGCCCGCAGCGTCGGCACGTGAGTCGGTTACCACCTGGTCGATCAGTAGTCCGCCGTCCACCCCGTGTAGGGAACCCCCCGTAGCTGACGCCACCTGATCGACGGTCAGCGGGATCATCGGGCCTTTCCCCGGTCGACAAGCGCTCGCGTCAACTCGTCACTGTCATCAAAGGGGTGCACCACGCCGGCGATCTCCTGGCCGAGTTCGTGGCCCTTACCAAGGACGAGAACAGTGTCACCGGGCTCAGCGAGGTCGACAGCCGATCGAATAGCCTCCCGTCGATCAGGTACGTGCCGGACACCAGCGCCAGCCGAACGCCCAGCGAGGAACTCCGAAGAGCCTCCCGCAGCGTTGGTAACGGACATAGCTCCCTCAACGATGGCCTGCCGAATGGACTCCGGATCTTCCGAACGTGGATTGTCGTCGGTCACGATCAGTACGTCTGCCAGGCGCGCCGCGACCTCTCCCATCAGCGGCCGCTTGCTCCGATCCCGATCCCCGCCCGCACCCAACACCACCAGGATGCGCCCGGGAGTCTGCTCCCGGACACTGTGGATTACCCGCTCGATCGCATCCGGGGAGTGCGCATAGTCGACGATCCCGCGGACCAAACCACCGCCCGCAACCGGCTCCATCCGACCGGGTACTCGAACACTCGCCAGGCCCTCGGCAATGACACGTCCCGGGATGCCGACCCTTCTAAGCATCGCGTAGGCGCAAAGGGCATTCGCCCGGTTGAAGGCTCCGGGCAGGGGCAGGGTGATCGGTTGACACTCACCCCGTGGCCCGATCACCTGCCAGCCATCAGCCAAAGGTTCCAACATCCAGTCCGCAGGGCGGCCCTGGGCCGACCAGGTGGTGAAGGGGATGGACATCGCGGATGCCAGTCGCTGCCCCCATGGGTCGTCCACGCCGATGACGGCGAATTCCGCTCTTTCAGGGGTGAAGAGCTCAGCCTTGGCCTCGAAGTAGGCCTCCATGGTGCCGTGATAGTCAAGGTGATCCTGGGAGAGATTGGTGAATCCGACGACGGTGAATCGGACGGCGTCTACCCGACGCTCGACAATGGCGTGGCTGGAGACCTCGACCGCGACCGCCTCCACCCCGTGCTCGAGCATCGCGGCCAGCATCGCCTGCAGGTGCGGGGCTTCGGGAGTCGTTCGAACGGCCTCATACGAGGTGTCCTGGACTTGAATGCCCACCGTCCCGATCAAACCGGTAGTTCGGCCGGCGGCCCGCAGGCCCGCTTTGAGCATGAAGGAGACCGTCGTCTTGCCGTTGGTACCCGTAACCCCCAGCAGGGTGAGCGCCTCGGCCGGACTCCCGTAGACACGACTGCAGACCCGTCCCAGCCAGGATCTTGGGTCAGGCACGATTATTGCCGCGGGCGTACTCGCGGGGAGTCGTTCGAGACCAGCCTCATCGGTCAGGATGGCCCTGGCCCCGCGCGCCAGCGCATCGGCGGCGAAGGCAATCCCATGCGCCTGATGGCCGGGCATGGCAGCGAAAAGGTCGCCGGGCTGGACGAGTCGGGAGTCAAGCTCGACCCCGCTGATCACAGTTTCCGGATCTCCAACCAACCGAGCCGTCGTACCGACAAGGGACTGCATAAGCTGCGCAATCTCAACGGCAGGCGGCTGGGGCGCAAGTCGCTCGCTCATGCTCACCCTGCTAACAGTGCGAGGCGAGTACTCCTCGTGCCCGTCGGAGGGATCTTTCGAGC
>JAULZL010000148.1:5714-15741 GCA_032117355.1 Candidatus Nanopelagicales bacterium | reverse complement strand
GCATAGGTCATCATCTTCTTGAACACCGGAGCCGCAAGCTCACCTCCGTAGCGACCCCGCTGGGGATTAACCAGGGTCACGGCCACGACCAACGCTGGGGCGTCGGCAGGGGCCATCCCGATGAAGGACGCGATCACCCCACCGTTGTAGCACCCGCATGCAGGGTCGATGTACTGGGCCGTACCAGTCTTTCCCGCAACCCGATAGCCGGGGATGGCTGCCATCGGAGCCGTGCCCTCGTCACTCACCACCATTTCCAGCATCGAACGAACGGTACGGGCCGTTGATGCCCTGACTACGCGGATGCCCGGAGCCTGCGGTACCTCACTAACCCGGCCATCGTGCTCGATGACGGCGTCAACGAGCCTGGGTGGCACGCGCACCCCATCATTCGCGATCGTCGCCTGGATCATGGCCGCCTGGACGGCGTTCACGCTCAGACCCTGGCCAAAGGCAATAGTGGGGAGAGTCGAGACATTCCAGTCCTTCAGCCGGGGAAGGTACCCCGAACTTTCACCGGGAAACATGAGACCGGTCGGTTGCCCAATGCCGAACTTGCGCAGGTAGTCGTAGAAGCGGCGGTCGCCGAGCCGCTCGGCCGTGAAGATAGTTCCGCCGTTGCTCGACTTGGCCATGACCCCGGCCAAGGTCAGCTTCACGGTTTCGGAACCATCATGGTCGCGAAAAGACTCCGGACCCCGCTTGACCTGCGGTGGGATCGTGAAGGGTGTTCGCACGGTCACGACCCCCTCATCAATCGCTGCCGCGATAGTCGCGACCTTGTTCGTTGAGCCGGGCTCGTACACGTTGCTCAAGGCGCGATTCCCACGGAGCGCCTCCGGAGCTGACCCCACACGGTTCGCGTCGAAGCTCGGGGCCGTGGCGAGTGCCAGGATGCGCCCGGTGGCGGGGTCAATCACCACCACGGTTCCGCTGTCTGACCGTGATCGGGCAACCTGTGCGGATATCACTTCCTGGGCCATGAACTGGATGTCACGATCCAGGGTCAGCCGAACACTCGATCCTGGCTGTGCATCAATCAGGCTGCGCTGCGAGGTCGGGATGAGCCTTCCGCCAGGGCCGCGCTCGGACGTCTCCTGACCATGCTGGCCCGCCAGCACGCTTTCATAGGCGTACTCGATACCACCGAGACCCGAGCCGTCCGCCCCGACGAATCCGATGACGTTCGCGGCGAGCTCCCCACCCGGATAGATCCTCTTGGAGGCGGGTTCGGAGAAGATTCCCGGCACGCCAAGCCCCTCGATACGCCGCCAATCCTCCGTCGAAATGGCTTTGGCCACGTAGACGAATGGCCGGGTTCCCGTCAGGCGCGCGGTCAGTTTGTCGACGTCCCCACTGAGGATCGGCGCGAGTTCGCGCGCAACGGCTGCCGGGTTCTGGATCATTCTCTGGTCTGCCGTCACATTGCGAGCCTCGGTGGTAACCGCCAGCGGTTCGCCATTCGCGTCCACAATCGAACCTCTGAGGGCCTGGATCGTCACGGTTCGCAGCCGCTGGTCAAGTGCCTGGCCCGCGAGTTCATCGGCCTGCACTGCCTGCAGATCGATCAGCCGGACCGCGCAGACGACGAGGGCTAGGGCGGACACGGCCAGCAGTGCCATGACCCGCCTGCCGCCGTCTGCCATCTCGATGGAGATCTGACTTCTACCGGTCGACCGAATGGATCGCTGAGGGTCGCGCCAGTCCCTTGACGAGGACGAGCCGGAGCGAGCTGGAGGTGATCCCCTTTGAGGGGCCTGGGTGCGCGGCATCGATGGTCCTCAGCCTTCGGACTCAGGGGCAGTGCTCCCCCGTCCCTTGGCACGCGTGGGCTTGCCTAGGACCACGCCGTCGGATACCCGAAGGAAGGCGGGGTTTCGGCTCGGAACCATGCCGAGCTGCCGCGCCATAGAACGCAGGGAATCTGGTGTGGACAAGGCGGCGAGCTGGGCGTTAAGAGTCGACTCCCGCTCGGTCAGCGACGCACGCTCTGCCTTGAGGGTGCCCAGTTCGAAGGAACCCTGCGCCACAGTTGTGTTGATGATCAAGATGATCATCAACCCGGCCGCCACCACGCCGAGAACCATGAAGATGAATGCGCCACGACCCACACGATCAGGGGCAAGGGGTGCCACCAGACGCAATTGCGCCTGCTGTCGGAAGGTGTCCGGCCGCGGCTGGACGGCGTTGAGGGCTGTCACGCGGCCGCCAATCGCTCGGCGCATCGGACGCGCACCGATGCTGATCGCGGATTGGTTGCGAGTTCGGCTTCATCAGGGGTTTCGGCTCCCCGGGTGATCAGCCGGAAAGTCGGCAGCATCGATACGGGTATCACGGGGAGCCCTGGAGGAATCTCAGGGGAGGTCCGCTCGAGGAAGGCACGCTTGACGATGCGATCCTCAAGGGACTGATACGACATCACGACAATGCGGCCCCCCTGAGCGAGGGAGTCCAGTGCCGCGGGAATAGCCCGTGCAAGGACCTCCAGTTCGCCATTGACCTCTATACGCAGAGCCTGGAAGGTTCTCTTGGCCGGATTGCCCCCCGTTCGACGGGCCGGTGCGGGAATGGACATGCGGATCAGCTCAACCAAGCGCCCTGACGTCATGAAGGGCTCAATCGCCCTTTCCCTGACGATGTTCCGAGCGATTCTTCCGGCGAATCGCTCTTCGCCGTACTCACGCAGTATTCGGGCAAGTTCACGCTCGTCGTACGTGTTCAGCACCTCAGCCGCCGTGATCCCCCTCGATTGATCCATTCTCATGTCCAGGATTGCGTCGGCCGAGTACGAAAAACCTCGCTCGGCTTCATCAAGTTGCATGGACGAGACGCCGAGGTCGAAGAGGATTCCCTGCACCCGAGCCATGCCGAGTTCGTCAAGCACCTCGGGCAACTCGTCGTAGACGGCGTGAATCAGGGTGACCCGCTCGCCGAAATGGGCGAGGCGGTCCCGCGAGAGGTCCAGGGCGCGGGTGTCACGATCGAGTCCGACGAGTGTCAGCCCGGGAAACGCGTCGAGTGCGGACTCCGCGTGGCCACCGAGGCCAACCGTCGCGTCAACGAGGACCGCCCCCGGTCCGGTGAGGGCCGGGGCCAGAAGGGCCATGACTCGATCCGCCATGACGGGGACGTGTGAGTGCTCGCTGTTCATGTCACACCACCGCACGCACGTTTGCGCCGGCCTCAACGCCAGACATCGACCACGACATACAACGCGGTCATGCCAGCGATGGTTAGGACAAGCGACATTGAGAGCACGGCCGCTATGCGCACTGCATGTCGCACGGGCACCCGCGCGTTCGATGGTGCAGACACATTCACTCCTCAGCGTGCACGGGCACGTTCGCGGTGGAGTCGGGACAGGAAACAGACGAGGCTGGGTGACTCAACGTGGCAAGAGCGCCGCCGCGAAGCCAGGTCCCCGCCCGCTGTCTCCCGGTGCGACCCTGGCGCCGGGGAAGTGCGTCAGGAACGTACTCGGGGAGCGGGAGAGGCCTCGCCGCACGGATGCGTCACAAGATGCCTGGCACGACCTCCTCACTGATGGCCGAGTAGGCGTCTTCCTGGCTGGCCAGGTAGGTGGCCCATGCTGGGCTGTCCCAAATCTCGAAAGTCGGCCCATTGCCGACCACCACAACATCTCGGTCAAGGCCCGCATACTCACGGAGGGCCGCCGGGACGGTCACTCTCCCCTGCTTATCGGGCACCTCGTCGAAGGCCCCGGAGAAGAGCACGCGGAGATGGGCGCGAACCCGGGAATCAGAGCGGGAGGCCTCGTTCAGTCGCTCCGCATAGGTCGCAAACGCTGCTGCCGGCCAGACCACGATCGAGTGCTCCTGCCCCTTCACCATGACTAGGCCATCAGCGAGGCCGTCACGGAATTTTGCAGGGAGCACAAGTCGACCCTTCTCATCCAATCGGGGTGCATGGGTGCCAAGGAACATCGGCCCCACCCGCTCCCCTGTGTGCGTCTGATGCCCTGGTCCCTCCAGGTTTCGCCACTGTACTCCACTTTCCTCCACAGTCAACCATTTTGCGCCTCCTACGCCCAAATCCGGCCCACTCGACCCCCGCCCTTCGCCGTTTGTCCCGGTATCCGCCACAACGAGCGCAAATGAGCGCCCTCAGGCGCTTATTTGGACGCTCGTGGCGGATACCGGGACAAACGGCGGAGGGGGACCGGCGGGAGCAGGATCCCCATGCGCCCCTATGGTGTGCACCCATGAGATGGGCAGGCCGACTCGCAGTCGCTGCGGCCATCGCCATCCTCGCAACCGCCGCAGGCTGCTCGGTAACGAGCGACAGGACCGACCTGCCAGATGCATCGCCCACGCCAACCTTCAGCGCGACCCGCCAGCCGACCCCTGCTGCCACCCCCAGTTCGAGCCCCGTTCGAACCTCCCCATTCACGGGTCTCCCAGAGGTCGCGCCCAAGCCCGTCCTAGTCGTGAAGTTAGACAACACCCGAAATGCACAGCCACACGCGGGACTGCGCTCGGCCGACATCGTCTTCATCGAGGAGGTCGAGTACGGAATGACCAGGATTGCGGCGGTCTTCGCTGGCAACGTTCCTGACCGGATCGGCCCGGTGCGGTCAGCGCGGATAACCGACATCGAGCTGCTCGCTCAGTTTGGCAGCCCCGCCTTCGCCTTCTCCGGTGCTCAGCACAAGTTGTGGCCCGCCCTAGCCGAGGCACCGATGATTGATATCTCGCCCAACAAGGGCGCCGAGGGATACACACGCGACTTCAGTCGCCGAGCACCGTACAACTACTTTCTCGACGGGACGGTCGGCCTCGAGCGCGCACCAGACGCATCGGTCACCCGGAACCTCGGCTGGGTGTTTGCCGAAGACGTACCCTCGGGTGGCACGCCCGCCGTCCGTGCCCGCATCGAATGGAGCTACGCCTCGGCGGGATTCAACTACGACGAGGCTTCGGGGCTTTACCACGTTCGGCTGAACGGCGTCCGAGCTCGCGCAGATGAGGATGGCCAGGGCCAGAATGCAGCAACCGTCGTGATCCAGTACGTCGACCAGAAGCAATCCGTCTACTTCGACAAGGGCGGGGGCAACACACCGGAAGCGATCACGGTCGGGTCCGGCAAGGCGGTCGTCATGCGGGATGGTCGTTCATGGGACGTCACCTGGAATCGACCTGACGAACAGTCAGGAACGATATTCACCCTCCCCGATGGTTCCCCCTTACCCTTCAAGCCTGGTCAGACATGGATCGTGCTGCTCGACAACGACAGGTCGGCTCGAATTACGACCGGTCTTCCTGCTCCATCGGCGGGAACAGCGAATCCTCTTGTTCCTGTTTCGGCAACTCCGTCACCCAGTCGTGGATGACCCGAGTCCGCAGGACAAGATCCTGGACGGATCGACGGGAACTGCTGACGGGGACCCACAGCAGCCCAAGCGGGAAGGCAATACAGGCCGCCGTGCGAAGGGCTGACACTGCCCAGTCCGGGTGACGGCGGTACCGACCCTCAACTCGCAGTCCCATCAGGTGCTGACCGAAGCTGCGGCCCGCCGTTGCCCAGCTCACCGTTCCGTAGGCCCACAGCAGCAAAATGGCTCCCACGGCAAAAGCCTGTGCAGGAGGCATTCGCAGATCCACCCAGGCGGGGAGCATCCAGATGAGGGCGCGCATTCCCAGGTAGACGGCCGCCATCACGAGGTAGACGACCACCAGGTCGATGGCCGTGGACAGGGCACGGGAGACAAAGCCGGCTGGCTGGCCCTGGAAGGGCCGCGCTTCGCGCGGCACCGAGACCTCGTGGCTGTTTCGCGCCTGACCTGACGCGGCGAGCTGTCGGTACTCGCTGAAGGAGGTCATCCCTGCTCCGGTGCCTCGTCGACAGTCGAACGACGTCGGCGAAGGAGCAGTCCCATCACGTGGGAGATCGCCTGGTCAACGTCTATGGACTGCATTCTGATGACATCCATCGCATCAGACGCGATACCGCCCGTTGATTCCCGGATGATTCTCGGGAGATCTATCTCATCAATGATGTAGGTCGCGATTTCCACAAGCGGCAGCCGGTCGATGACGTTTTCGAGGTCAGCGCGCGCAACGATTTCGTCTACGTCAACGCGATCGAGGATGAGTTGGGTCAGATCCATCCGGTCGAGGGTGCGCTGAACCACCAGCCCCAGGTCGACCCGGTCGAGGACGATCGCGGTTAGGTCAACTCGGGCGACCACCGTGTTCACGATGATCGGAACCGTGCGGTCCAAGGTCGCGCCAACAATGCCGCTTGCAGCCCGTTCAGCTATAGAGATCGCGCCACCGAAGAGCCCGCCGACTAGGCCAAGGGCGCTCGTTAGCGGGTCGGTCGGGTCCGGCTCCGGCTGACTGCGAACGACGAGAACGACCTCTTGGGATGGCTCGCTCCGGCTCAGCGGCCAGCCATCACTGCCGTCCGACCCAGTAGCGCCAGGTGTCACTCGCTCATCATGTGTCATCGGAAAGACCGGGGAAAGCCAACACGTTCCTTGATTGGGCTAATCCGCGGTCAACGGTCCCGTGCGAGCGATCGGGAAGTAGTCCTGGCCAATGCCGGATGAGCGCTTGGGGATCATCACCGACCGAAACCAAGACACGATCTCCTCGCCGTCCTGGTTCAGGCCACGGGTCTTCATTCGGATGATGCCCATCTCAGGCCGGGATGAACTCTCCCGCTTGTCTAGGCACATTGACTCCGCGTAGATGGTGTCGCCAACGTAGACCGGATACGTCAACTTGATGTCCGTCCAGCCCAGATTGGCAACCGCGTTTTGGCTCATGTCGATCACCGAAATTCCGAGGACCACGGCAACGGTAAGGCCCGAACTGACGATAACCCGGCCACCCGTGATCGGATTGCTCTGGGCCAGGTGGGCGTTGAAGTGGTTCTGATTGGTGTTGCAGGTCAGCAGACTGAACCACGTGGAGTCAGCCTCAGAAATCGTCCGACCGAAGGGATGCTGATAGGTGCGACCTACCTCGTAGTCATCGAGGAAGCGGCCAAGCTGCGCCTTGCTGAGTGAGTCCGGCGTTGTCATGGGGCGCATCCTGCCATGCAGGCTAGAGGCCTCCGTCATCAGTGCGACGACGCCAACGATCCTCCATGCGATCCATGAAGCCCGCCCGGCTCTTGGGTGCCTTGGGCGCTGATGCAGGCGCGTCGGCCGGCCCACCCTCGGCCTGCGAACCCTCCGCGGCAGGAGCAGGGGCACGAAATGCGGCATATGCCAGAACCGCGCTCACCAGCATGACGGCGAAGCCGGCGACTCCGAGGGCGGGAAGGGGCATCGCAACCCCAGTGAGCAGGACTCCCATTCCAACCAGGATGCCGAGGATTCCGAGTGCGGCCTTGCTTCGTGAGCCCCGGGCAAGGGCGGGCGAGCGCAGACTGGTCGCGAACTTTGGGTCCTCGGCGTAGAGCGCCTTCTCCATCTGCTCGAGCAGACGCTGCTCATGCTCAGACAGTGGCATGCGAGGCCTCCTTCCACGAAGCGGCAATTTCCGATAACAGGATTACGTCGGGCTTGAGGAAAGGATATGCATGGATCGCCCGATGCGAAACCTCTGCCTCCAAATGTCTGCCCCATGACCGTCAACCTGACCGGTGGCTGACTATCTGACTAGCCGCTTCCATCCTCAAGATCGACTAGTCGAGCAGGGCGGACGGCAGACCGCCCGAACCGGGCTCTCAACTGATCCACCGCCGCCTCAGCATCCCGGCGTCCATGATCCGGTTCGCCCAGGACAAGTTGCTGGGAGGCGTCGGTGGCGGGCAGCAGGCCCTCTACCCGAACCCCCACCAGCCGAATCCGGACCCGCTGCAGGCCAAGGGCGTCAAAGAGGCCCCGGGCAGTGTCGTAGACCTCCATTGAGACATCTGTGGGACTCGGCAGGGTTCGCGATCGAGTCAAGGTCGTGAAGTCGGCAAACCGCAGTTTCATCTGAACCGTTCGGGCAACGTAGCCAGCGGCCCGCAGCCGGGCGCCCACCTGGTCGGCAAGGCCGAGAAGGTGGGCATGGATCAGCATCGGGTCGTCGATATCGGCGGCAAAGGTCTCCTCGGCCCCGATGCTCTTGTCCGGTGACTGCGGGTTGACCGGTCGAGGATCCCGGCCCCACGACAACTCGTGGAGATGCTGGCCGAGGGAACTACCCAGGGCACGCCGCATGGTCGCCACCGGCGTGTTGGCCAGGTCGCCCACCGTGCGCAGCCCAAGCCGAGCCAACTGCTCCTCGGTGCGCTCCCCCACACCCCACAGTGCGCCCACCGGCAGGGGGTGGAGGAAGGCAATGACCTGATCGGCTGGGACCACGAGAAGGCCGTCCGGCTTTGACTGGGTTGACGCAAGCTTCGCCACGAATTTCGTCGAGGCAACCCCCACCGAGCAGGTGATTCTCTGCTCATCCGATACCCGGGCGCGAATCAACTCGCCGATGGCCGTTGGTGACCCCAGACGCCGGACACTGCCCGATACGTCAAGGAAGGCCTCGTCCAGACTCAGCGGTTCCACCAGCGGGGTGATCGTTCCGAAGAGAGACATCACCGCATGACTGACCTCGGAGTACGCATGGTGATCCGGCTGAATGATGACAGCCGCCGGAGCCAACCGACGGGCTCGGGCCATCGGCATGGCCGAGTGCACTCCCATAGCGCGAGCCTCATAGGTAGCCGACAGCACTACTCCTCGGGTACCTCCCCCAACGATCACCGGCTGTCCCCGCAAGTCCGGGCGGCTCCGCAACTCAACGGATGCGTAGAACGCATCCATATCGACGTGCAGGATCGTGCAGCCGACATCGCTCACGCCAAGCCCCACCGAGCCGGTCGGCCTGCGTACCTGGCTGCGACTCACAACTGCCATCTTCTACCAGCCACTGCTGCCCGGGCTGCTGTGCCACAACTTTGCCGGTGCCCCGGGCGACCGGCTCGATCTCCCAGCCGCAGCGAGTGCCGATCCGGCCGGACGCACATCGGCATACGGCGACTGTCGGAACCCACTCGGGTGGACGAGTACCCGCCGTCGGCCTGAACCGTCAATCAATGGCGAATCCTGCTGCCGATCCGAATCGATCATGGCCAGGACCGCATTCACACCCTGCTCAGCCCAGTGCTCGCGGATAGATCCCAGATCCCAGCAACCCGTTGCCCGAATCGAAACCCCACGTGGGCCAGTACGTCGGACCTCTCCCCGGATCAACAACAGCCAACCCTGAAAGACCGTGCCGGCATATGACTGCTGAGCATCCTCGAAGAAGGTCGCATCTATTGGCCCCGTCGAGTCATCGAGGGTGACGAACACCACCCGACGGCCAGACCGGATCGGGGGTGTTTGAGTTGCCACCTTCACTCCGGCGACGAGGACCTCCTGCTGTGATCGGCATTCAAGCAGCCGATTCGATCTGATCACCCCGAGTTGATCAAGCATCTGCCCGTAGAAGGAGATGACATGAGTGCTGACATCGAGGCCGAGTACGTCGATCTCCGCTCGGACCCGTTCGGATGCGCTCATCTCCGGTAGGCCGGATGGCGGTGCCTGCCCCGGATCATCCCCGAGGTCCAGGGACAGCTGCGCCGTGCAGGACTGGTCCATCCCCGATCGACGATCGAGTTCGGCGGCCTGCAGCAGTAGGTCACGCCGAGTCAGTCGGCCTCGACGGCCAATCGACTGACGTGCACCGCATCCATTACCGTCAACGCCGCGGAGATCGAATCCGTACAGGCCATCAAAGGCACCTGAGATAACCAGGGCCTCGGTCGTCGGCCGAGAGAGACGGGCTCTTTGCCACACATCGCTAAGGGATGAGTACGGCTGGCCAGCCATGATGGACACGACCTCCTCAGAGGCAATCCCCTTGACCTGGGTTAGCGGCAGCCGAATAGCGCCCGGTGGACGATCACCTTCGATCCGATAGGCATCCGTTGATCTGTTGATATCCAGCCCGAGAACCGTGACCCCGCTCAATCGCGCGTCGTCGAGGATCAGCCGCCTGGGATACATCCCAGGGTCATGGGTGAG
>JAULZL010000148.1:0-5704 GCA_032117355.1 Candidatus Nanopelagicales bacterium | reverse complement strand
GTAGAAGGCCGCCGGATAGTGGGCCTTCAGCCAGGCCGACTGGTAGGTGGGCAAGGCGAACGCAGCCGCATGCGCCTTGCAGAATCCGAAGGAGGCGAAGGAACGCAGAACATCCCAGACTCGCTCAACGACATCGAGTGAGTAGCCGCACCGGATGGCCGCCGGGTAGAACCATGCACGGACATCATCCATCCCCTCCGAACTGCTCATGGCACGCCTGGTCTCATCCGCCTCCGCCAGCGAGCAGCCGGTCATCAACGCGACGATGCGCAGCACCTGCTCGTGGAAAACAACGACACCGCATGTCTCCTCCAGGATTGGTCGCAGGTTCGGGTGGAGGTACTGCGGCTGCGCCCACCCCTGCCTCGCCTTGAGAAATGGAGTGACCATGTCGGACTTGACCGGGCCGGGCCGAAACAGCGAGATGTCCACGATGATGTCGCCGAAGGTCTCCGGGGCAAACTTCCCGATGAGCTCGCGCTGGCCTGGTGACTCGATCTGGAAGCAGCCCAGAGTCCGAGTCGAGCGGATCAGCGAGAAGGTCTCCGGGTCATCCAGTGGGATCACGTCGAGGTCGACGCTGACAGCGGTTGCCCGCTGGATCTCGCCGAGTGCATGCGCAATCGAGGACTGCATGCGCACGCCGAGCACGTCGAGCTTGAGCAATCCCATGGTCTCAACGTCATCCTTGTCGAACTGGCTCATCGGATAGCCCGCTGCGCTGCGCTCCACCGGAGTTCGGTCCAGTAAAGAGGCATCGGATAGCAGCACCCCGCACGGGTGCATTGCGATATGCCGGGGCAGGCCATCGAGTGCCTCAACGAGATCAAGGAAACCGTCGAGCCTTCCCTCGGCAGCCATCCGACCGAATCCACTTGAACGGAGCTCAGGCAGGTCCTGGAGCGCGGCCCGGGCATCGCGTGCCCGCACATGCGGGAAGGCTTTGGCGAAGGCATCCGTCTCCGCAGGCGGGAATCCGAGGGCCGCACCGACATCCCGAACTGCATGGCGAACTCGATAGGTCTCCATCATCGACACGCAGGCGACTCGCTGGGAACCAAATCTCTCGTAGACCAGGTCATAGACATTGAGCCGACGGGCTGATTCGACATCGATGTCAATGTCGGGAAGTGCTCGGCGCAGTGGGGACAGGAACCGCTCCATGAGTAACCCGTGGCGGATCGGGTCGACTCCACTGATGCCAAGCAGGTAGTTGACCAGGCTTCCCGCGCCGGAACCGCGGGCAGCTACCCGAATGCCCTCGTCCTTGATCATCGTGACGACCTCAGCAACCGTCAGAAAGTAACCCGCAAACCCAAGTCCGGCGATGGTTTCCAACTCCTCCGCCAGCCGCCGCTCGATGACTGATCGGCGGGTACTCGGATAACGGCGATCGATCGCCTCACGGCAGCGGTGATTGAGGAGTGCGTGCGCCTCGCGGGTGGCCTCCTCCGCCTTCGTTGATCCCGGCCGGCCGAGCAGCACGTCTAACTCAGGGACAAAAACCGACCCGATACCCATGCCACTAGCCGGGTCGATGACGCACTGCTCGGCCACCTCTTCGGTCGCATGCAGGAGTTCGTCGGCTGATTCGGAAGCAGCAGTCGCGATGTCCTCCGCGAGCACCGACAGGCTGTTCGGGGATTTCAGATTCGCCTCACCGTTGTTCCGCTCAACATGCGGCGAGGTGACCGGAACCAGATGACGAGCCGCGTCGAGTACATCGGCCACTCGCGCATCCGACGGCTCAAGGTAGCGAGCCGCGCTTGCCAGGACCACGGAAACCCGATGGGATCTCGCCCACTCCCAGGCGTATGCCGCATTCGCCGTCGACGCATGATGGGACGGCTCCGTTCGGTGGCTGCCGACGGCAATGCGTAGTCCAGAGCCCATGACCGATTGCCACCTTTGCAGGGCTTTTTCGGCCGCGCGCATCCGTCGGGCTGCTAGGTGCTGGCCCACTTCGGAATCCGATCCCAGCAGGGCGATCAAGCCAGACGAGTACTCGGCGAGATCCGACAGCCGCAGCCATGGCTTTCCGCGCTCGACATGATCGCCATGCGCGGCTGAGACCACTCGGCAGAGCGATGCCCAGCCACGGGGTCCATGTGCGAGGAGCACGACTCGGGGGCGATGCTCATCAAGCCAATGACCGCCACGGGCGGGTGTGCGACGACTTACATCGCCAGCCCTCGATGAAGACGCGATGACCTCATCGGTTGCGAGATCGACTCCAATGATCATCCCCAGGCCATTGGCCTGGCAGGCCTGCGCCCACTGGACTGCACCGTAGATCCCATCCCGATCAGTGAGGGCGATCCGCCGGTGCCCATCGGCGGCAGCTCGCTCAGCGATCTGCTGGGGTGATGCCGTTCCGTACTGGAGGGATGCACGAGAGACCACCCGAAGGTGTGGCCAAGGAGGTGATGCTGTCATCGAGGTGCTGGTTGTCGGACGGGTGAGAGTGGCATGCATGAGTCAGTGCCTTCCTAATGAGGGGGAGGCAGCGGCCGCCAGTACGTGGGCAACGTCATCCATGACGCATACGGGAGATGCGCCATCACAGAGCGTCCTCGCAACTGGCGGCCGCCGCGAAGCCGACCGCCGGGGGTCACGGTCGGCGCGAACGTCGATCAGCCGGTGTGGCGGAGCCCGGTGATCAACATGGTCTGATGGGGTAGGCCGAGGAAGGCACTCACCCGGGCAAGGAAGACATCGGCGTCCCGAACAAGGTCATCCGCCTCGCGATGGGTCACGCACGGAATCCCTGCCTCGGCCGAGGCTCGCTTCCGGGCACCGGCAGCGAAGAACGCGGCCCACTCGCTGAACTCCGTCGCCGCTTCGGGCAGCACGACCCACACGCTGCGCACGCGTGCGCGGCGCTTGCCCTGCGGCTGGGCTCGTGCAGCAAGCACGGCGGCAGCGGCACGCAATGCAGATAGATGCGCAGCCGCATAGCGCTCATGCGGAGTCGATGCGAGGGTTGCCTCCGTCAAGCTCCGACGAGCGGACATGATCAGTTCACCGGCCGCGACCGGAATGGCCCCGGCACCCGCGTGCTCCCGTACATCAGTCAAAGTCCTCATGGTTGTGCTGCTCCTCACTGCTGGTTGGTCGACCCGCTAATCCATGACCTGCAGTAATCGCCAGCCCTCGGCACTTACTGCCAGGTCATACGCACCGGGTATGCCGGTGCGCGTGACTGCTTCGACCCGCCAGATGACCCGCCTTGACGGCGCCCATCCACTACTCGACCCCAGCGATGAGCTGCGTTGCTCACCCCACCACGCGGTTGCCTCGACCCAGTGCGCAAGAACAGTGCGCACCTCATAGCGCCGACCCCGCCAGCGAAAGCTCACCGGCTCCCCTCGACCATCGACCGTGACCCGGATGACCTGACCCGCAGGGCCTGCGCCACCGGACCCTGGACGACCAGCACCTAGACGATCGGATCGGGTGCGGCGACTCACCGGCGCCGCCCCTCTCCATTCCACCCACCACCGGGCCCGGGGTCGAGGCGGGCCCGGCAGCGGGTGAGTCAGCCTTCGCCTCCCAGCCGCGAATCCGGGATCGAAGACATATTCGAACATGTGTTCGAATATGTCCGTACGTTAGCCGGGAGGCCTGACAGTCGTCAATAGGGGTGCCTGAACATGTCGATCCATCACGTGAGCAGACCGGTCAGGTCCAGGCTCCGATGATGGCTCCCATCACAACCAGGGCGGCGATATCGCCGCCGACCTCAATAGCCCAAACCACCAGGCCCTGGCCGGCGAAGAGCCGGTGGCCAAGGGAGGTAGCAGCGGCGAATCCGATCCCCATCAATAGGCCGATCAGCAGGCCGCCGACCAGCCCGACGTCCACACCGGTCGACCGCACCGCACCGATTACCAGGGCGAGCACCATCGCCTGCACGAGGGAGGCGACCACGGTGAGGCCGAACACCACCGGCATCGGGACTCCCACGCCACCGGGCTCCCCCTCCCGGCCGAGAGCCCGCCACCACACCGGGAAGAACGTCTTAGGGCCGAACCAGGCGAAGCCAACGACGAAGGCCGCGATCGTGGCAACGACAACCGCCAACCAGTTGATGCTTCCCAGGTCCATCGCAGGTATCCCTCTCCGAGCTATGACGTCCGACGAATCGGCGCAGCATATGCCGCATCACAGGTCATGCGTCGGATCTTCCGCCATCCTCAATAGGTGGCCTGAGGTACTTCATGATGCCGTAGATGGACGCCGTGATCGGGACGCCGACGAGTGCACCGATCAGACCGAAGTAGGCGGCGAAGATCGCCGTGACGAGCACGATCGAGACCGGGTGCAGGTTCACGGACTTGCCCATGATCAGCGGTTGCAGGACGTTTCCCTCAAGTTGGCCGATCACGAAGATCATCACCACGACGAGTGCACCGGCAAGGATCCCGTCGGTCACCAGTGCGACGAAGGCAGCCAGGAACATCGCAATCGGGGCGCCTATGTACGGGATGAACGCCCCGAAGAACACGATCACTCCCAGCGGCACCGCAAGAGGAACCCCCATGATGAGCAGGACGATGGTCACGACGATTGCATTCGACAGGGCAACCAGCAGGACCCCGATGGAGTACTGCGAGAACGCTGCCCAGCCGATTCGGATCGAGGTGCCGATCACCTCTCGGTTTCGCACCGGAATCCAGCCGGTGAGCCAGCCAAACATCTGATGCGGCTGAACGAGGACGAAGAACAGGACGAAGATCCCAGCGGCTGCCGCCGTCGCGAGGCTCACGATGCTGCCTAGCCCGCTCAGGACCCCCAGTGCGATATCACCGCCAGATCTCTGGATGAACTGGCGCGCAGACTCATAGGCGGATGTCAGATCGGCCTCGGTAAGTGCCAGCGGCCCCTCCCGAAGCCAGGAGTTCATCCCCTCCACGCCTTCGGTGAATGCTCGGCCAATGCCGTCCCATTGATCTGCCGCCTGCAGGCCGATGAAGACGAATATCAGGGCGATAGCAATGAAGAAGGCAAGCAGGGCAACAATCGTCGCGAGCACTCGCGGGATACGTCGCGCCAGCAGGTTCGTCAGGGGCATAAGCCAGGCCGCTGTGAGCATCGCGAAAAAGAGGACGAGGAAGAGGGTCTGGAGCGGCCTGATGAGAAGCACGACCCCGAAGATGACGACACCGAGGGCGACGAACCGCCAGGAGTAGCCGCCAATGCGACGCATCGACAGCGAGACGGCATCCGGGGTCGGATAGGGCGTCGGTGGCTGCGGGCGCCGGAACTCCGGGAGTACCCGATCACCACGCGCCATGACTGACACCTTTCGTTGCACGATGTTGAACCAGTTCGATGTAGAACCAGCTCGATATAGAACTAACTCGATATAGAACTAACTCGATATGGAACCAACTCGGCGATACCTGTCTGGTCGAGATTATGACCCGAGATTGGCCGACAATCGATCAGGCTCGTCCATCGCAGCCCGTCCGTCTGTCAGGGGCTACCTCCGATTCAGCCCCCGGTAGATTGCCGCCATGTCTGAGCAGACTGACCAGCAGTCCGTCATCAGGGTTCGCCAAGCCCTGCAACTCCTCGGAGCCCGCGGGGAGATTCGAAGGCTGGACGACAGCGCGCGGACTGCCAAGGAAGCTGCGGACGCACTCGGGATAGAGGTCGGGCAGATCGCCAGCTCGCTGATCTTCCTAGCCGATGATGAAGC
>JAULZL010000147.1:0-6183 GCA_032117355.1 Candidatus Nanopelagicales bacterium | reverse complement strand
CCGATCCTGTTCGAACTCGCCGAGGACGAGGGCGATGCCGACTCGCTAGCCGAGGCGGAGAAGGAGTTGCTCGCCCTGGAAGGGTCCGTCGGCGAACTTGAAGTCCGTACCCTGCTCTCGGGGGAGTACGACGCGCGCGAGGCCTTCGTCACGATCCGGTCCGGTGCGGGCGGGGTCGATGCGGCGGACTGGGCCGAGATGCTGCTGCGTATGTATACGCGCTACTGCGAGCGCCATGGCTGGCCCTATGAGGTGACGGAGACCTCGTACGCCGAGGAGGCGGGCATCAAGTCAGCCACCTTTGCTGTCCATGCCCCCTATGCATACGGCACTCTCTCCGTGGAGCAGGGCACCCACCGGCTGGTGCGAATCTCACCCTTCGACAACCAGGGCCGACGGCAGACCTCCTTCGCCGAGGTCGAGGTGCTGCCGGTCACCGAGCAGACCGATCACGTCGAGATCCCCGAGGACGACCTGCGGATTGACGTCTATCGGTCCAGCGGGCCCGGTGGGCAGGGCGTCAACACCACTGACTCGGCCGTCCGAATCACCCATATTCCGACCGGGATCGTGGTTTCCTGCCAGAACGAGCGGTCCCAGTTGCAGAACCGAGCTACCGCGATGGCCGTCCTGCAGTCCAAGTTGCTCGATCGGCGGCGCCAGGAGGACCAGGCCAAGTTGGACGCCCTCAAGGGGGACACCGCCGGCTCCTGGGGTAATCAGATGCGGTCATACGTCCTCCACCCATATCAAATGGTGAAGGACCTGCGAACCGAGACCGAGACCGGCAATACCGCTGCTGTCCTCGACGGGGAGATCGACGACTTCGTCGAGTCCGGTATCCGGTGGCGGATGAGGTCGCCAAGCGTCTAGGCCAGGCTCATCGGGCCTTGGCTGGCCAGGAATCGCTGGCAGAGTGCTTAGACTGTGGATTGCCCACGGCGCCTGCGCCGCCGCCAGACTCCCCTACGGAGGGCTGCTTGTGATCCTGTTCGACCGCGTGACGAAGCTCTACGCGAGCCAGCAGCGACCGGCCTTGGACGAGTTGTCCCTGGAGATCGAGAAGGGGGAGTTCGTCTTCCTCGTGGGCCCGTCCGGCTCAGGCAAGTCGACCTTCTTGAGGCTGATCCTGCGCGAGGAGGCACCCACCCGCGGCAGCGTCTGGGTTGCGGGCAAGGATCTCGGCAAGTTGTCGAACTGGAAGATCCCGGCCCTGCGTCGACAGATCGGAACGGTCTTTCAGGACTTCCGTCTGCTCCCGAACAAGACCGTTGCCGAGAACGTCGCCTTCGCGCTTGAGGTCATCGGTAAGCCGAAATCCCACATCAAGAAGGTCGTGCCCGAGGTGCTCGAGGTCGTCGGACTCGATGGCAAGGAGTTGCGCCGACCTGACGAGTTATCTGGTGGTGAGCAACAGCGCGTGGCCATCGCCCGCGCCTTCGTTAACCGTCCGATGCTCCTCATCGCTGACGAGCCCACCGGAAACCTCGACCCGGGGACCTCGGTAGGCATCATGAAACTGCTCGATCGAATCAACCGGCTCGGCACCACCGTGGTGATGTCGACCCATGACAGCGCGATCGTGGACCAGATGCGCCGACGCGTCATCGAGCTTGAGGGCGGGCACCTAGTCCGCGATCAATCCCGCGGCGTGTACGGCTACGCCCGCTAGCGGGCTGAACAGGAGGGGTTGACCGGTGCGCGTGCAATTCGTCGCCAGCGAAGTCGGAAGCGGCCTTCGCCGGAACCTGACGATGACCCTGGCCGTGATCATCACGGTCGCGGTGTCGCTGGGGTTGTTCGGGGCGAGCCTGCTCGTTCGTGCCCAAGTGTCGACTATGAAGGACTTCTGGTACGACAAGGTCGAGGTATCGATCTTCTTATGCGGCAAGGGCAGCGACACCCCGTCCTGCTCTGGTGGGCCGGTCACCGATGCCCAGCGCGACCAGATCGAGGCGGACCTAGAGTCCCTCAAGCCCATCGTGGAGAGCATCTATTACGAGTCGAAGGCAGAGGCCTACGAACGATTCAAGGAGCAGTTCAAGAATTCTCCGATCGTCGACAACGTGAGTCAGGGCGCGTTGCCGGAGTCCTTCCGCGTGAAGCTGTCCGATCCGACGAAGTACGACGTGGTGGCCTCCGCCTTTGCCGGTCGACCCGGGATCGAACAGGTCAACGACCAACGACAGATTCTTGACAAGTTCTTCCGATTGCTCGGCGGCCTGCAGTTGATTGCCCTGCTGATTGCCATCTCGATGCTCATCGTGACGGTGCTGCTGATCGTCAACACGATGCGGGTAGCGGCCTTCAGTCGCCGTCGAGAGACGAGCATCATGCGGCTCGTCGGTGCTTCCAATTTTTACATCCAGTTGCCTTTCCTCCTCGAGGCGGCCTTCGCGGCTGGTGCGGGCGCCATCCTGGCCATCGGCACCCTGGTGCTGACGAAGGCGGTCATCATTGACGGCGTCCTGGCCCCGAGCTTCCAGTTCACGGCCTTTGTCGGGTGGGATGCGGTGGTCACGATCGCCCCCCTGATGCTCATCACCGGAGTTTTGCTGGCCGGCCTGGCCGCCTTCTTCACCTTGAGGAAGTACCTGCGCGTCTAGCGACGTGTTGTGCGTGTGCTTGATGTGACGCCCGTTATTGAGCCGTATCCTGCCAAGGTGCCTACGACACGGCGCCGGGCTGGCCATGCCGCAGTCATCGCCCTGGTGTGCCTGTTCCTGCTGCCTGTGCTCGACGGGGTTCCCGCCTTTGCCGACAAGAACATCGACGGCCAGGTTGAGCAGGCGGGTGAGGCGGTGGATGAAGCCAATGCCGCGGTCGCCAAAGCCCTGCGAACGCTGCGGCGAACGGAAGCTGAGTTGCCCCAGGCCCGCCGGGCCAAGCGAGAGGCTGTGACGAAGGCAAGCAGGGCCAAGGTTGCGGCTGACGAGGCGGCGGCGGCAGCCAGCCAAGCCCGCTCTGAGCTTGCCGTCACGCAACAGAACCTCGATCAGGTCAATCAGCGACTAGCCACGGCCGCCGACAAGGTCGATGACCTCGCTCGAACCGCCTACCAGATCGGCCCCCTCAGTCAGATCGAGGTGCTACTGAACTCGTCCAGCCCGCAGGATTTCGCCCTTCGGCTGGTCGCCGTCGATCGAATGGCCCGCTCGCAGATCGAGGCGCAGCGAGAACTCTTCGCGTCCAAGGCACTCCTGGCCCAGCAGGAGGTCCGCGCGGGCGCGCTGACTGAACAGGCGGAAACCCAAGAGCGCAAGGCCGCCGATCAACTGGTCCAGGCGCGACAGGCAAGCCAGGCGGCTGCGACCGCGGAAGTTCGAGTCAGCCAGATCGCTAAGCAGCGAGCCAAGGCCCTGCGCAAGGCGCGCGCCAACTCCGTGGCGGTTGCCCAGCGCTATCGGGCGCTCAAGCGGGAGCAGGCGAGGATCAAGCGCGCCGCTCGGCAGGCTGCCCGCCAGGCAAATGGCGCAGACGATTCGCAGACGGGGCCGGCGGGCGAACTGCAGTGGCCGGTCAACGGCGGCGGGATCTCTGATCGACCCGGGCCCAGGGTGCACCCGGTTTACGGCTATCGGTCTTGCCATACCGGCATCGACATCACCGGTGGGACGGGCACGCCGATTCGAGCCGCTGCGGCGGGGACGGTGGCTGACATCTCTCGCGGTGGGCCGTACGGCCTCGCGACCCTAGTTGCGCACGGCAATGGCATGACGACCTTCTATGCCCATCAGTCCTCGGTGAAGGTGAACGTGGGTGACCGGGTCGAGGCTGGCGAGGTCATCGGGGAGGTCGGCACCAGCGGCTGGGTGACCGGACCCCACCTGCACTTTGAGGTCCGGCTCGATGGGGACGCCTATGATCCGATGGGCTGGTTTGGCAGGCCCAAGGAGCAGGTGCGCTGCTGAGCGCGTTCATGGGGAGGCGGTTGTCACATGGCTCGGCCCCGTGACTCCCGACTGTTGAGTCCCCAGCCTCGGCCAATCTCGCGCAAGGGGTGGATTGTCCTGGCGACCGCCCTTGCCTGCCTCGCCGTCGTGGCAACCTTCGTTATCACGAACTACGAGCGCGAGGGCGGCACCCGAGTTCAGGGCGGCAGCGGGATCATTGAGGAACCAGGGGTCAGCATCACCGTTCAAGCAACCGGCCTTGACCCTCGCACCAACACCGCCACCGTCGAGCTGGTGTTCGCTGGCAATGGCCCGGACGACTTTGACGAGAACGGCCGGGCCCGTGCCAACACCCGAGTGCTGGTTTCGACCCCCGATGGCGTCCAGGAGTTCAAGTACGTCGCGGGAGACGAGCTTGGGCGGGCTGTCGTCAGCTTTGCCGTCCAGGGTCAGGAAGCCGACTATCCCTTTGACCACTTCGAGGGCACGCTCTTCTTCTCAGCGGACACCTACTCCAAGCAGTCGGACGGATCACTCGAGTCGACCAAGGATCTTCCGGTAAGCCTCAACGCGCGGGGCGGAATCGATGGGTGGAACACCGGGGCCGAACTCACGGCAGGCTCCTCCCTCGTCGGGATGGCCGACCTGACCTTCAGCCGCGCGTTCTCCACCAAGCTGTTCGCGATCATGCTGCTCACCCTGATGGCGAGCCTGGCGTTCGCGGCGCTGTGGGTCGCACTGCTGGTCTTCACCAATCGAAGAGCGGCCGAGGTAGCGCTGCTTGGCTGGACGGCATCACTACTCTTCGCCTTGCCCCTCTTGCGCAATTCGATGCCTAACGGCCCACCGATCGGGGCAAGTATCGACATCTTCGTCTTCCTATGGGTGCTCGCCACGGCAATCGTCTCGGCCGTCATGGTGGTCATCTCCTACCTGCGCCAAAAGGGCGCAGCACTGGATGCCGAGAGGGAACGGGAGCGCTTCGATGCCACGTGAGCAAGGGCGCAAAGTCATCGCCCAGAATCGCAAGGCTCGTCACGACTACGCCATAGAGGACGTATTCGAGGCCGGCATGGTGCTGACCGGCACCGAGGTGAAGTCCCTGCGAGCCGGCCGCGCGACCCTGACCGACGGCTTTGCTCAGGTGGAAAACGGCGAGGTGTGGCTCCGTGGCGTCCACATCCCCGAGTACGACCTGGGCACCTGGACGAATCATGAGCCGCGCCGTCCCCGCAAACTGCTCCTGACGAAGGAGGAGATCCGACGCATCGCGAACAAGACCAAGGAGTCGGGCCTGACCCTCGTCCCGCTTGCGATGTACTTCAAGGATGGGTTCGCCAAGGTCGAGATCGCACTAGCCCGTGGTCGCAAGAGCTACGACAAGCGACAGGCCATCGCTGAGCGGGAGTCGAAACGGGAGACCGAGCGGGCGACTGGCCGCCGATCAAAGGGCTTCGACTGAACCCTCTGGCTCAGGCTTCGGCAGCCGAGAACGACCAGAGGTCATAGTCGTCCAGGGTCAGACCGGTGATCCCCGAGACCTCGAGTGCGCAGGCGATCTGGGTTCGGTGCTCCGTGCTGTGGTAGCAGGCCTGGGCGAGCAGCATCGAGCGCATGGCTGAGCTGTCGCCGTCCTCGTCCGCAAAGGTGAGGAGTTCGTCGGGTTTGCCACCCTGGGCGATAAGCAGGGCGTTGATGCCAGCCAGGTGTTCGCGCAGGGAGTCAAGGGCCGCCGGGCTGGTGGGCAGGGCGAGGTCGGTCCACTGCTCTCCCACCAGGCAGTACCGATACCACTCAGCGCCGCTCACGATGTGGCGCGCGAGGTGGGCGACCGTCCACTCTGGCCCCGCATAGCTTGCGGCCAGTGCCTCGGGCGGAAGGGATGCCAGACATCGGAACAGTCGGTCGTCGGCCCAGGCTAGGTGCCGAAGGGCGGTGGTAATGGTGGTCATGGCTGGATCCTGCCATCGGGGCCAGACGAAACTGACTTGGTTACTCCGGCGAGCCGTCGTATCCTGAATAGGCAGCAGGGGCGCACCAACGCGGCGAAAGCCGGTGCGCAGCAGATTGACAACTCAACATGGGGGTGACTGGTTTCGACGGACAGATGTCTTGCCCGGAGAAGCGTGTCGAGAATCAAGGTGATCTCGTTAAGCATCCTTGAAAAACAATAACTGCCAAAAACACGCAGTCTGCTGAGTCCTACGCCCTCGCGGCGTAGTACATAGATCAGCCGTCAGCCCAATGCGTCCCCGAATTGGGGTCTGACGTCGCTAGGGGACTCACCAAT
>JAULZL010000146.1:0-4992 GCA_032117355.1 Candidatus Nanopelagicales bacterium | reverse complement strand
GTCAACCACATCCGGGCCCGGCTGGAGGTAGAGGTGGTAGGCATTCGCGAGGATCGCCTGCGCGCCAAGGTCGCCCATTGACTCAGGGAGCACCGCCTTCACAGTCGCCTTGGTGCCGACCGGTATAAAGGCCGGGGTTCGGATCTCGCCATGGGGGGTGCGGATGATCCCCGTCCGACCCAGGCCTCGGCCCGACTCGAGGCGGTCCTCCACCGTGAAGCCGTGATCTGTCACGAGGGGTTACCGAGGACGCGCTTGAGTTCGGACACCTGACTATCCAACCAACCGGCCATGTGCGTGGTGGCGCCAGCCGCAAGCCTGGGTTAGCGTCGAGTCATGCGCGAGGCCGGGACATGACGACGAATGGCTGGGCATCCGCCTGGCGCAAGCTGCCCCACCCCCTGCGCTGGATCGCCGTGGCCTCGGTCGGAGCCAGCCTGGTGGTGATCGGCGTGGTCTTTCTGGTACTGCCCGGTCCGGGCGTCCCGCTGATCATCGTCGGCCTGGCCGTGCTCGCCACCGAGTTTGCCTGGGCCGAGGCAACCCTGCGACACCTGAAGAAGCACGGCGGCAAGGCGGCCGATGCGGCCAAGGACTACGCGCGGCGCACCATCCGCAAGAAGCCCACGCCCTCCCCTGACTCCACTCTCGAATAGCCTGCCAACATGCGCGGCGTAGACCCTGCCTTCGACTCCGCCGATGAGTGGACGGCCGTTTCCCCACGGCTGGCAACGGCTCGCCGGCTCGTGATCGCCCTGGTCTCCGTACCCCTCGCCGGCCTGGTCGTCCTTGCCTTCCTCGTCGGCCGGGACGCCACCATCCCGTCCGCCATGGCTTGGGCCGCCCTTGGCCTGTGGGTCCTCGGCATCGGCTGGTCGTGGTGGCTGGTCGGCAGGAGGGTGCGCTCATTCGGCTACTGCGAGCGGGGGGATGACCTGCTCGTGCGCAGCGGCATCATGTTTCGGCGCCTGGTGATCGTGCCGTACGGCCGGATGCAGCTCGTCGATGTCCGCGCCGGGCCGATCGACAGGTGGCTTGGCATCACGTCCGTCCAGCTTCACACAGCGGCAGCGACCACCGACGCCGCGATCCCCGGACTCACCCCTGAGGTCGCGGCTGCGCTCCGCGACCGCCTCGCACGCCAGGGCGAGCAGCGAAGCGCGGGCTTGTAGCCATGGACTCGCCCGTCGGCGACGACCTCGGGCTCGGCATCCGACTTCCCGATATCGGTCGGGTCAACTCACGCGGCCATCGCGCCGTGCACCCCATCACGCCCGTCATCCACGGCCTGTCGGTCATACCGTTCGCGATCTTCTTGACGATCGGAATAGCCGGTTCGCTCGTCGGCTCGCTCGGCATCGCTGCGCTGGTCGTTGGAGTCGGCGGCGCACTCGTCGCCGGCGTTATCGCGACGGGCTATCAATACCTCGCCTGGCGCGCCCTGGAGTTCTGGTTCGACGAGGACGGAGACCTTCGCGTCGACTCCGGCGTGTTGACGCGGGCCCAGCGACGGCTGCAGCTCTCCCGCCTGCAGTCCATCGACGTGAGCCAGCCATTCATCGCCCGTCTGTTCTCGATGGCGGCGGTGACGGTCGAGGTTGCCGGGTCCGGCGACTCTCGAGTGGAGTTGCGGTACCTCAGCCTGGGCGATGCTCGGGCACTGCGAAGCGAGGCGCTGGCCCGCGCCGCCGGGCTTCACCATGACACCGTGGAGGCGCCAGAACAGCCGGTCATGAGGGTCGCCCCGCGCGACCTCGCCCTCTCGCTGCTATTGCGGACAAACACGGTCACGCTGCTGGGTGCGACAGTGCTCATCCTGGTGGTGTCATGGCAGGCCGAGGGCTTCGCAGGCATTGGTCTGGCGCTGGTGACAGGCGGCCTGCCCGTCGCCATCGTCATCACTGAGTTCATCAAGTACTTCGACTTCACGGTTGCCGAATCCCCCGACGGATTGCGGCTGAGATTCGGGATGACCAAGACCCAGACGCGCACTGTGCCACCCGGCCGTATCCAGGCGATCGAGATAGTCGAGCCCCTCCTGTGGCGCCGAATGGGCTGGGTACGGCTGCGAGTCAACATCGCGGGAGTCGCAGACGACCCGAAGGAAGAGACCCTGCTGGCTCCGGTGGCATCCCTGAAGGGGGCCGAAGCCCTTATCGCTCGCGTACTGCCCGGGGTTGATCTCGCAGCACTTCGGTGGACCACGGCACCATCCCAGGCACGCTGGCGATCGCCGGTTCAATGGCGATCTCTAGCCGCTTCATCAGATGACAACGTCGTGGCAACCCGGAGCGGACGGATCACCAGGCGCCGGGCCTTCGTCCCCCATCCCCGGACTCAGTCAGTGCGCGTCACCCAGGGGCCGTGGGAGCGAGCGCTTCGGCTGGCAACAGTGCACGTCGACTCCACACCGGGCCCGGTCGCCATCGCTGCCCTGCACCTCGCCGCGCACGACGCACGAGCCCTCGCCGATGCCCAGGCAGCCCGCGCTGGACGGGCGCGGACGATCGACACCACCATTCGCTGGGCACGTCCTGAAGATCAGCGACCCGCCGGGAATTGAGATTCGGTGCTTGCCGCCTTCCTGCCGCAACAATCGGCGCATGACACGCGCCACTTCAACGCCGGAGGTCGGGACAACCGTCAATGCCGGCGGCATTGCCACGAACGTGCACCTGCTGGGCGACATAACCCAGGATCCGGTACTCCTGATCCACGGGTCTGGCCCCGGGGTGACGGCCTACGCCAACTGGCGGCTGACAATGCCCGCCCTCGCCGAGCAGTTCGGCGTCATCGCCCCTGACGTGCTCGGCTTCGGTAGCACTGAGCGGCCCGAGGGCATTGCCTACGACATGAAGACGTGGACGAGGCACCTGGTCGACCTACTGGATGCACTGGACGTCCCGCGGGCCCACGTGGTGGGCAACTCGTTCGGATCCTCTCTGGCGATGTCCCTGGCGATCAACCACCCCGGTCGGGTGAACCGGCTAGTCCTGATGGGCGCGGTGGGCGTTCCCTTCGACATCACGCCGGGCCTCGAAGCAGTCTGGGGGTACGAGCCTTCCATTGAGGCAATGAACGAGATGCTGCAACTCTTTGCCTACGATGCCTCGCTCGTCGGGCCGGACCTCGCCGAGATTCGCTATCAGGCGAGCATCGTCCCTGGGGTCCAGGAGTCGTTCGCGCTGATGTTCCCCCCGCCACGGCAGCAGGCACTTGACCTGATCTCGCACTCCCTCGATGACATCCGGGCAATCCAGCATCGAACCATGGTCGTCCACGGCCGCGATGATCAGATCATCCCGCTGCAGAACGCCTTGGACCTACTCGACCTCATCGAGCACTCCCAGTTGCATGTCTTCGGCCGATGCGGGCACTGGACCCAGATCGAGTACGCGGACGAATTCAATCGCCTAGTCGCAGATTTTCTTGGCTCTTCCCGCGCCTAAGCGCTGAAGGAAGCCGCGAGCAGGGCGAATCCCTCGTCCAGGGAGACCTGCGGCTGCCAGTGCAGGGCTGCTCGGGTCTGCCGCTGGTCGAACCAGTGCGCGGTCGCCAGTTGCTCGGCGAGGAACCTCGTCATCGGTGGCTCATCGGCGTGCCTGCCGATTGACCACACGGCCTCGACACAGGCGCCGGCCGCGCGAGCCAGCGGAAGGGGGACGCTGCGCGTTGGCCCGGGCAGGCCAGCCGCACCCGCGATCCGGGTGAGCAATTCGCGCACCGTCCGGGGCTCGCCATTGGTAACGACGAAGGCTCGGCCGTGCACGGCAGGATCGGGTGCTCGATCGAGCGCCGCCACGATGGCATCGACGGCATTGTCAACGTAGGTCGTGTCGATGAGTGCATAGCCACGGTGGACGAGGAAGAGCCGGCCCGCCCGGGCCCGTCGAATGATGCGCCCGATGAGCTGCTCGTCCCCCGGCCCCCACACCAGATGCGGTCGGACGGCCACGACAGCAAGGCCGTCGCCGTCAGCGTCCAGCGCAGCCAACTCAGCCACGGCCTTCGTTCGCGCGTAGTGGCCATGAGCGCGAGCCGGATCAGCAGGCTGCGCCTCGGCACCCACGATCGAGGCACCGGCGTGGGCTACCGACGGCGAGGAGACGTGCACGAACCGGCCCACCCCCGACTCACGTGCCGCCTGCAGCAGGTGGCGCGTGCCATCGATGTTGACGGCGGCAAAGTCACGCTCATCCCCCGTCAGCGACACCTTGGCCGCGAGGTGGACCACGGAGTCGAATCCGTGAACGACCGACTGAACCGCAGTCTGGTCCGCGATGTCGACTCGCAATTCACGCAAGGCCGTTGAACTCGGCCCTCGTTGCATGACGGTGACGTCATCCCCGCGAGCGGCGAGGGCTCGGGCAACGGCACCGCCGAGCATCCCGCTTGCACCGGTGACCAAGACCGTGCTCATCGAACCGCGCCGGCCAGGACTTCTGCCGCCCATTCCGCGACCGATCGCCGGTCAATCTTGGAGTTGTGCCGGATATCAACCGGCATCTGGCTCCGCCGCAGGACGGCTGCGACGGGTACGCGACTTCCCAGGCGGGCGAGCAGGTGCTCGCGCACCATTGCAGTTCGCTCCGAGTCGAGCAGCAGGTCGCGCCCCGGCGCGCCGGTGACAACCAAAACAAGCTGCTGGCAGCCCACCGGCCCGATGCCCACGGCCGCAGCGAGGTCCACGAAGTCGAGTTCCTGGACCCGCTGCTCGATGCCGACCGGAGTGATCGGCCCCAGCGCCGTTGAGATCACGTGAGCTAGGCGGCCCTCGACCCAGAGCCGACCGGCAGCATCAAGATGGCCCACGTCGCCGGTGCGGTGCCAGCCCTCATCCGAGGCGCGGTACTCCGTCGCCCAAAGCCCGTCGTAGCCGTCACGGATGTGGTCTCCCCGGACGAGGATCTCGCCCGTCACGTCTGCCTCGGTGGTGCGTGCGCCAAGGGGCCGGCCCAACGAATCCAGCGGACACACCGCAAGCTCAACGCC